>JANYBX010000154.1 GCA_025360615.1 Opitutia bacterium | reverse complement strand
CATGGCGGCTACGAGGTTGGGCGGGTTATCCTTAACCCGCCGCTGCGACTCAGCGTTTCGAGGGAGCGGAGCGCAACCGGCGCGTTAGGGATAACGCGCCCTACCCTGCAGCAAACTTCGGTGCGCGAGCGAGCTCGCGGCCTACACCTGAGGGCGATGGGGCTCATAGCGGTTTCTTCGGATTCACCACCAGCGTGAAATCGAAATGCAGCAGGCCGGGCTGGGTGTGGTCGAAGTGCTCGTTTTCGACGGTGGCGACGAACGCGGAGCCGGTGAAACTCGCGAGGAGTTTTTTCACGCGCTCGTAGGACTCGGGGCTGACGTTCGAGACGGGGTTGGCGATGTCGAGGAGACGGCCGCTGAGGGTGAGCTTGAGGGGTGGCGCGGAGGGAGACGTCGCAGGTTGAGCGGAGTCGGTGCGGGGTGAGGACACCCCGCCTCCATTGTCGGAGGGCGGCTGGACGATGGTGATTTTTTCGAGCCAGACGTCGCCGACTTTGGCGAGGCGGGTCTGGAGATCGCCGAGGAAGTTGATCCAGTTGGCCTTCGTGGCGACGAGGCCTTCGAGGGCGGCGATTTGTTTTTTCGCCTCGTCGATTTGCACGAGGTGATCGGCATTGCGCGCCTCGGCGGAGCGGAGCGGCATGAGCTGCGAGTCGATCTGCGCGATCTGATTTTGCGCGGTCTCGGCGCGGTGGTTGAAATAAAAAATGGGGGGGAGCAGCGCGGCGGCGGCGAGCACGGCGGCGGCGAGGAGCCACGGCTGGCGACGGCGGAAGGCGAGCGTCTCGGTGAGCGCGGGCGGCAGCAGGCTGGCCTCGGGCGCGCGCGCGTCGACGAGCGGAATGGCGAGGCCGACGAGATCGGCCAGCAGGGGCGCGACACTCTCGGCCCCGGCGGCGCGGGCATCGGAGGAGAGGTCGATTTTCTTGAAGGGTTGGTAGCGCTCGACGGGGAGTTTCAACCGCTCGGCGAGGACGGAGGGCAGCTCGTCGATGAGCGAACCACCGCCGGTCACATACAGGATCGCGGGCTGGCCGGCGCCGGTCTGGCGGCGGTGGTTGAGCGTGGAGCGGTTGAGCTCGAGGTGCAGCCGGCCGATGAAGCCGGCGGCGGCGCGCTGCACGGCGGCACGCGCGGGCGAGGCGTCGGACAAATCGGAACGGCCGGAGAGGACGGAGATTTTCAGGGTCTCGGCCGGCGCGAAGTCGATGCCGAGCTCGTCGGCAACGGCCTGCGTGACTTGGTTGCCGGCGAGCGGAAAGGTGCGGATCGTGAAACGTTCGCCGTCGAGAAAGAGCACGCTGGTCGTGCGCGCGCCGATGTTGGCGAGCATGACGCTCGCGGGGGCATCGGGGTGGTTGTGGCGAAAGGCGGCGCGCAGCGCGAGGCATGCGGGGGTGGCGCGCTGCACGGCGAAACCGGCGGCATCGACGGCGGCGCAGAGCGACTGCATCGCATCCAGTTTCACGGCGGCGAGCATGACCTCGAGGTCGAAGCTGTCGTCGGCGATGACACTGTAACTCCACACGACTTCGTGGAGCGGATAGGGAATGTTCTGGGACGCCTCGAAGGCGATGCTCTGGTCGCGTTTCGCGCGGTCGAGCGCGGGGGTCTTGATGAACTTCGTGAGCGCGAGGTGGCCGGGCACGGCGAGCGCGGCGGCCGGGCCGAATTTTTCGCGGGTGGCGATGGCGGTGAGGGCTTGCGCGACGCGGTCGTTCCAACGCGCCTCGTGCGCCGGATCAGAATCGAAGGTTTCGAGCGCGAAGCGCTGAAGCACGATGCGACCCGCCGCGCCGACGCCGAAAATTCCGCACGCCACGTGTCCGGCTCCTAGATCAATAGCAAGAACACGGGACGAACGCATGGGGTCTGGGAAACCGATTTCAGATGGGGCGAAGCGGCAAGCGGAAACTAGCGCGGCGACGCGATCGCGGGGGCCGGTGCAAGATGAGCCGGCGGCTCGCGTCGCACGAAGGACGGCGTGGCCCGGGGGTATTCGAGCGCGAAGGGCGTGAGGTATTGCGGCTGGAGCAGGCCGTCGTGGGCGGGAGCGGCGGCGAGCGCGGAGGCTTGGAAATTTTTGCGTGCGGCATCGTCGAGCAGCGCCACGGCAAAGTGCCCGCGGTTCGCGGGCACCGCATGCCCATCAACCGTGAGCGCCACGCTCCAAAATTTCGGATCTCCGTGCAATTGGTCGCGTTTCACGAGTTCCGGCGGGAGGTAAAACCGCACGTCGCTGCGGCCGGCGTCGAGGGCGACGCACTCGGCC
>JANYBX010000142.1 GCA_025360615.1 Opitutia bacterium | reverse complement strand
GCCAACTCCAACCTCGCCCTCGGCCTCGCCGGCCCCGACGCCATCAACGGCTACATCGCCGATAACGGCTCCGGCAACGAAGTCGTCGGCCACCGCCGCTGGCTCCTCTATCCGCAGACCCGCGCGATGGGCACCGGCGACGTCCCCGGCAACGGCACATTCGCCGCTGCCAATGCCATCTGGGTGCTCGACGGCCTCTTCGGCTCCACCCGGCCCGCCACCCGCACGACCGAGATCCCGTATCCCGCTGCCGGTTACATGCCCTACCAGCTCGTCTGGCCCCGCTGGTCCTTCACCTATCCCGGCGCGGATTTTTCCACCGCCACCGTCACGATGAGCCGCGCCGGCGTCGCCGTGCCCGCCCTCATCGAGAACCGCACCGGCAACATCGGCGAGCCCACCCTCACCTGGATCTACAACAACCTCGATTCCGCCCTCGCCACCACGCACCCGCGCCCCACCGCCGACACCACCTACACCGTCAACGTCAACGGTGTCCGCCTCGCCGGCGTCCCGCGAAATTTTTCCTACAACGTCATCGTCTTCAACCCCGATGTCCCCGGCGGCGATTTCTCCACCACCAACGTCAGCGGCTCCAGCGCGCCGCCCGTCGGCCTGACCAGCACCTACACCGTCGCGAAACCCACCTTCGCCGACAGCTTTCAGTTCCGCACGCTGGTCCTCTCCAACTTCGCCAAGGTCTACGGCGCGGAATCCGGCCTCGATGGCCTCCTCGCCACCACCACCGCCGGTTACGCCACCGTGCAAACCACGTCGCGCAGCGCCGGCACCTCCGCCTACTATCTCGCGCACCCGAATCCCCGCTCGGATCAAATTCTGCTCCTGCCCGAGACGTTTTACGTGCGCAACGCGACCGCTGCCGTCACCTTTTCCAGCCGCCTCGGCTACGCCACCTCGATCCAAATGGCCCGCATCCAAGCCTCCACCGATGACGGCAGCACTTGGACGGATCTCTACGCTCAAGCCGGCACGGGCGGCGCCGGCGAGACCGGCTTCACCGCGCGCACCGCCTCGCTCGCGGCTCAGGCCGGGCGCACCGTGCGCGTGCGCCTCAACTACAGCATCACGTCCTCCGGCTCCGCCTACCCCCAAGCCGATCCCACCAGCGGCGTCGGCTGGTTCATCGACAACCTCACCCTCACCGGCGTGCAAATCGCCACCGCCGCCACGCCCACCACCATCTCCACCGGCAACGTCTTCTCCCTCACCCCCTCGGCCTCCGGCACCATGGCGCTTCAGGCCCGCGCCCAGCTCTTCGGCGCCTATCCCCTCGAATGGGGCCCCATCACCACCGTCAACGCCGTGTCGCCCGACACCCCGGTCGACCCCGGCCGCCTCATCAACCTCGCGATTCGCAGCCCCGCCGGCCTCAACGCCCAGACGCTCATCGTCGGCCTCACCCTCGGTGGCGAATCGACCGGCGGGGCGAAACCCATTCTCCTCCGCGCCGCCGGCCCCGCCCTCACCGCCCTCGGCGTCGCCGGCGTCCTCGCCGATCCGCGCCTCGACCTCATCCGTGCTGACACCGGCCTCACCATCGCCACCAATAACGACTGGGCCGGTGACCCCGCCGTCACCGCCATCGGCGCGCAAGTCGGCGCGTTCCCCTTCACCCCCGCCACCAGCAAGGACGCCGCCCTCTACCGCTCCGACTCCACCTTTGTCCCCGGCGGATACACCGTGAAAATTTCCGGCACCGGCACGACCACCGGCATCGCCCTCGCCGAGATCTACGATGCCACCCCCGCCGGTGCCTTCACCGCCACCACCCCCCGGCTCATCAACCTCTCCGCCCGCACCCAAGTCGGCACCGGTGTCAGCATCCTCATCGCCGGCCTCACCGTCGGCGGCACCTCGGATGTCAAAGTCCTCATCCGCGCCATCGGCCCCGGCCTCACGCCGTTTGGCGTCACCGGCGTCCTCGCCGATCCGCAGCTCGAAGTTTTCAACAGCGCCGGCGGCCGTATCGCCGGCAACGACAACTGGGACAACTCCACGCTCGACGAATCCACCGCCATCGGCGCGTTCCCCCTCCCCGCCGGCTCGCGCGACGCCGTCCTCGTGACCTCGCTGCAACCCGGCGGCTACACCGTCCAGATCAGCGGCGTCAATAACACCACCGGCATCGCGCTCGTGGAAGTTTACGAGCTGCCCTGATCCGAAATTCGTCCCGCCGCGGGTGCTCGCGCGGCGAGAGACCGGCGGCGTTGCAGAATTATCCAGCAGGCCAGACCTCCCAAAAAAACCGCCGGCAGAAACCGGCATTGCAAGGCGGCGTGGGCGCACTCTCCGGTCCAGGAAAAAAAACGACTGCCGGTGAAAAATTCCCGGGCCGCGGCATCGTCGGCATGGACTGCGAAGGCCACCGCTTTTTTGAATCCCGCCGGCGAACCGGCAAAATTTCCCGCGTAAGCGGCACAGCCATACGCCGCATTCCAACCGAATGCGATCACGCCCGACGCCATCCAGCCCAGCGCCACCACGCCCACGGCGAGCATTCCCACCGCCTGAGCCCCGATGGCCACTCCTCCTGCCACCATCACCCCGACGCTGAAAAATCCGACTCCAAAGATGCCGATACTAACGGGCGCGACCGCCACCGTGCCGGCCGCCACGAAAGCGCCATGGGCGACGTTCCCCACCGCAATCCACGCTTTCACGGGGGCGTTGCTCGCTTGCAGCCGGAGATGCACCAGCGGCAAACCGAGCCAGGTCCGCCGGCTGCGAAATTCCCATTTCACGGCCGCGCGCGCCGACTCGCTCTTCGCCCAAATCTTCCAGATGTGCCACCGGACTCTGAGCGCATGGACATAGTTCGCCGTCAGCAGAAGGACCACGGGCAGCGAAATGAGCGGTGCAAACCATGGAGCGCGGTCCAGTTTTTTATACCACGAGGCCAAGACCGTCAGGATGACCGCGCAGACGAGCACCACTACATGAGCCACGCGGCGCTGGGTTTTTGCCAGGATGCGCTCCTCGTCCGATGTTGCCTCGGCCTCCTGCGCCAGACCTTTCTTTCGCTCCAGCAGGACCAGCGGCAACACCGCGAGCGGCGATTGAACCAGCGTCGAGAACCACCCGGGGATTCCGCCCGCGGTCGAGCCCTTGGCCATCGCACTCGCCCCCACGGCCATCTTCGCGGCCACGCCTCCGGCGTTCGTCGCCAAGGTGGCGGCAGGCAATAGGCCCATGATATTTAACGTGAACGCCCGCCCCGGCACCGTGCGGCGCAAAGTCCCCTCGACCACCGTCTCGACCTCGGCCTGCAGCAGTTTTCGCCCGCGCACGAGTCGTTGTTTCACGGCATCTTCACTGAGTCCCAACAGCGCGGCCACCCGTTCCACCGATTGATTTTCCCGGTGGAAAAGAATCAGCGGCTCGCGATAACTCTCAGGAATCTGCTCCAACGCCCGCCAGACGATCCCCTCCTCATCCTTGTTCACCACCTGGTCCGAAGGCTGCTCTTCCGGCGCCGGTGCCGTGCGCGCTTCGTCGAGCGGGGCGGCCCGGTAGGTCGGCTCGCGGTAGCGGCGGCGAATCGAGTCCTGAATCCGATGGCGGGCGATGCCGCACACCCAGGCGCGCAGCTTCGCCGGCTCGCGCAACTCCGACATTTGCCGCCAGACCGCGAGGAAAGTGTCTTGAGCCAGGTCTTCGCTCCGGGCGCGATCCCCTGTCGCGCTGTAGGCGAGGGAACAGACCAGCGTCTGGTAGCGGCTGACGATTTCGGCAAAAGCATCACGCTCGTTCGCGAGGCAATCGCCGACCAGCTCGGCGTCACTTCGGCCGCAGGGATTCATGGAGGGGATAGAGGGCATTTGGGGACGAAGTAGGAAAAACCACTGCTTCGGTGACAAAGAATCGGAGGAAATATCAACGCCCGGATCGCCCTCCGGGTGACGGGATATTTCCCACCCGGTCGGTGAACGCAACCCACGGAATGCCCTGGGACTTCTCCGTGCGCTCCGTCCTTCAACTGGCTTTTTCTCTCCGATGTTTTTCAGGCTCAACCCACCGCTTCTCCGGCAAAGTTTACAGGTTGCCGTAACAACTTTTCCTCTCCCGCGTCACCATCGCCTCGCCATGATTTTTTCCCCCGCCCCAAAGATCTCCGCGCGCTGGCTATTCTGCGCCCTCGTCCTTTTGTCGAATCTCGCGCTCCCCTCCGTCCGCGCCCAAGCCGGCGGTCGGATTCCCGCCGGCGGTGGCACCGTTACTGTCCCCGGAGTCGGCACCGTCACCATCAATCCCAACGGCACCGTCACTTTGCCCGGTGGTGGCACGATCAACATTCCCGGCGCTGGCGGTGGCGCCGCCGCCGTCACCGATCCCCAAGTCATCGCCGTCACCGGCATGTTGACCGGCGATACCGAGCAGGCCGCCGTGCTCATCCCGACCACCGCCGGTGCCGCCCGCCCCACCGCCACTTACCTCTGGAGCATCGCGGGCGGGCGCTTCCTCGCCACCGATCTCACCCAGGCGACGATTAGCTACACCGCCGATAAAGCCGGCACCATCAAGCTCACCTGCATCGTCACCGTCACCGGCGCCCAGCCGTTTTCCGCCACTGCCGATGTGGCCGCCATCGACGCCGCCAGCGCCGGACTTGTCACCGCTCCCACCACCGTCGCCACCAGCGCCACCACCGCCGCCGCTACCGTGCCCGCCGCCCAAAACGCCGATCGCACCTTCCGCTGGACCGTCGCCGGTGCCGCCGCCGGCCTCCTCACCGGCCAGAATACCAACGCCATCACCTTCCGCCCCGGCGATCCGGGCCTGAAGGAACTCACCTGCGTCGTCACCTTCACCGCCGTCCGCGTCAGCGTCACGCTCCGCGCCTTCGTCGTCGTGCAAGGCTCCGGCCCCATCGTCGCCCTCACGGTCAACGGCGGCTTCGGCGGTGGCAACTACCCCGGCGGCTCGCGCGTCGATATTTTCGCCGCCACCCCGCCAGCCGGCCAAGTCTTCGACCGCTGGACCGGCGATACTGCCGCCCTCGGCACCGGCCCCCTCGCGCCTTTCGTCGCGCACATGGTCATCACGCTGCCCGCCACTCCCGTCACGCTCACCGCCACCTACAAAGCCGCGCCCGCGTGGACGCCCACCACCGTCACCGCGTTTAATCCGCAGACCACCACGCCCGCCAATGGCGGCACGCCCACCACCGTCAGCACCACGCTCGTTTATCACATCCCCGCCGCCGCACAGGGCATCGTCCTCCTCCTGCACGACACCGGCGGCGGTAATGCCGACTGGTTCACCGCGCCCGAGGCCGCCCTCCTCGCCCGCGATCTCGTCGCCGCCGGCTACGGCGTCGCCTCCCTCAACAGCGTCAACCGCAACGCCAGAACTTGGGCCGCGCAAACCACCCTCGCCACCAATCTCGACGCCACCAACTTCGCCGCCGCCCTCGCGAAATTTGCCACCGACGGCCTCCTCGCCGCGAACAAACCCGTTTTTCTCCTCGGCTTCGGCGCCGGCGCCGACACCGCCGTGCGCTACGCCGATCTCCTTGCCGCCGCCACGCCCGCGCGCCCCGTTCGCGGCGTCGTCCTCTACTGCGCCGCCGGCCTCGAAGCCCCCGCCGTCACCTCGCGCATCCCGGAATTTTTTCTCCTCACGGCCAACGACACCACCCTCGGCGTCGCCGGTGCCACCACCGCCCGCGCCAACAGCCAGCTCCTCGCCGGCCGCGGCCTCGCCACCTCCGTCGTCACCAACAACGCCGCTCCCGTCCACGCCGGCCGCTTCCGCGCCCTCGGCGTCACCAACCCCGCCTTCACCACCGCCGACGCGCAGACCCTCTGGACCGCCGTGAAAAATTCCGGCCTCCTCGACGCCAACGACTACCTCAAGGAAATCCCCAACTCCACCGCGCTCACCGCCGCCGTCCCCTCCGCTTATCAAAGCCGCCTCGGCGACATCGCCTCCCAGCTCACCGCTTCCTACGCCGAGCAGGAATTCTTCAGCGATGCCAACGCCCGCGTCGTCGCCTTCCTCAATGCCCGCGTCGCCGGCACGCCCGCCCCCGCCACCGGCCGCCTCACCAATCTCTCCACCCGCATCAAACTCGCCGCCGCCGGCGACACCCTCACTCTCGGCTTCACTCTCGCCGGCACCGAAAAAGCGACGCTCCTCATCCGCGGCATCGGCCCCGCCCTCGCGGCCTTCGGCGTCCCCGGCGCGCTCACCGCCCTCCGCCTCGAGGTCAACAGCACCACGCTCCTCGCCGCCAATGAAGGCTGGGATAAAGCCCCCAACATCTCCGCCACCATCGCCGCCGCCGCCGCGAGTGTCGGCGCGTTCCCCCTCGCCGCCGGCAGCGCCGACTGCGCCGTGCTCCTCACGCTCTCCCCCGGCGGCTACACCGCCACGATCAAGGGCCTCAACGGCGCCACCGGCGATGTGCTCGCCGAGGTTTACGACGTCACGAAAAACACCACGCGCCTCAGCAATCTCTCCACGCTCGCCCGCATCAGCAACGCCGGCGACCTCCTCATCCCCGGCATCACCATCGCCGGTGATCAACCCCGCACGTTGATTCTCCGCGCCGTCGGCCCCGGCCTCGCCGACCTCGGCGTCGCCGGCACGCTCGGCGATCCGAATCTCGTCGTCACCAACAGCAGCAACCAAAACGTCGATACGAACAACAACTGGAGCATTGGCGGCAGCGCCGCCTCGCTCACCGCTGCGTTTCCCGCCATCGGCGCGTTCCCGCTGAAGGCCGCCAGCGCCGACGCCGCCATCGTCGACGCCCTCGCACCCGGCGGCTACACCCTGCAAGCCGGCGCTGCCACCGTCCCCGCCGGCCAGACGAGCACCGCCGCCCCCATCGGCCTCCTCCTGGTCGAGGTTTACGAAGCGCCATAGGCAACTGGCGCTCCCGTTTCTCCACGCTCCCGCCCGTGACATCCCGTCTTGTGCGCTCGCAGCGATGCTGCCTGTTTCACCACGCATGAAAAATTTCCGCCTCCTGCCCCGCGGCCTGTTCATTTTCGCCGCCCTCTGCCTCGCCCTCACCCCCGCCAGCGCCCTCGACCTCGTCCGCACGGAAACCCGCGTCGATGCCGCCATCGCGAAATACGGCGTCGCCGGCCGCGGCGTGATTGTCGCCATTTTCAGCCGTGGCATCGATTGGAAGAACCCTGATTTTCGCAATGCCGACGGCACCACCCGCATCGACTACATCCTCGATCTCAGCGACAACACCGGCGCGACCGCTCCCGGCAACACCGTCGGCGCCGGCACCCTCTACACTCGCACCCAGATCAACGCCGCGCTCGCCGCCAGTTCCAATCTCAACACTCGTGACGCCGGTGGCAGTGGTTCGGCGCTCGCCGGCATCGCCGCCGGCGGCGGCCGCAACACCGCCCAATTCCGCGGCATCGCGCCCGAAGCCCGCCTCATCATCGTCAAGGTCACTGCGGATTTTTCTCCCGCCCACGATGGGGAAGCCGTCGACCCCGGCTTTTACGCGGGCAACCCGCTCGTCATTTCCGCGATGCAGTTTGTTACCACCAAAGCCGCCGAGCTGAAGTTTCCGTGCGTGATGATGCTCGACCTCGGCACCCTCGCCGGGCCCATGGACGGCACCGGCGACATCGCCCAAAAAATCGACGGCACCGTCGGCCCCGGGATCGCCGGTCTCGCCGTCGTCACCTCTTCCACCAACGAAGGCGGCGTCGCCAACCACGTCTCCTCCACCGTCACCGCCGGCAGCACCCTCGCACTCGACATCGTAAAGGTCGGCACCGGCCCGCTCCGCTTCGAACTCTGGTATCCCGAGACAGATCGTTTCAATGTCCGCATTTTCACCCCCGGCAACGCCTCGCCGGTGTATATCGCACCCGCCACGCCGACGGCCACGGATCGGAGAACTCTCACCGAGTTCGACTACTATCACCTCGGGCGCGATGCCGATTTCTCCAACTCCACCAGTGCGAAGCGGCAAATTTTAATCGATTTCAACGGTCCCGCCGGTTCCTACAAAGTGGAACTCACCGGCGCAACCGTCGTCAGCGGCCGATTCGATGCCACGCTCAGTCCCGTCCCCTATGCCGGCCCCGGCGTGCCCACCAGCCGTTTTCTCAATCTCGTCACACCCGGCAGCGTTTGGGACGGAGGAGCCGCCAAGTATGTCATTTGCACCAACTCTTACATCGGCCGCAAATCCTACACCGATATCGATGGCCTCTCTCGCACGCTCTACAGCCAAGGCGTCGGCGAACTCTGGCTTGGTAGTGGCGTCGGCCCTACTCAGGACGGTCGCTTCGGCATCGATGTTTCGGCTCCCGGCGACAGCGTCTTCACCACCTACGCACCGAAATCCTACTATGCCACCGATCGTTCGGCCATGATTCAAGGCGGCGGCGGGCTCTACGGGCGTCAGGGCGGCGTCGGCGCGGCGAACCCCATCGTCACCGGCATCATCGCGCTCATGCTCGAACTCAACCCCACGCTCGACGCCGCGCAGATCAAACAAATCCTGCAACGCAGCGCGCGCGCCGACTCCTTCACCGGCACGACCCCGAACAACAACTGGGGCTACGGCAAACTCGACGCCCTCGCCGCGCTCGACCTCGCTAAAACTTTTGGCACCGCCTCGAAACTCCCCGGCGTGACCATCCCCCTCCTGATTCCCGCCGGCGCGAGCCTCGTCGATGCGCGCGCCTTCGCCGTGCACACCAACGGCGGCGTCCTCGTCGCCATCTCCGGCCAATACGCCGTGCGCCCGAGCAGCGGCCGCGCGCAAGCCCTCGTCACGCCGGACTACACGAATCCCCAGCCCTACAACCTCAGCTACGTCGTGCGCCTCCTCGCGAACGGCCAGCCCGATCCCGCCTTCACGAGCGCCCCCGGCGGCGATGGAACCGTCAACACCGTCGCCGTCCAAGCCGACGGCAAAATTCTCGTCGGCGGCACGTTCGCCAGTTTCAACACCGTCTTCTTCAAAAACCTCGCGCGCCTCCAAGCCGACGGCAAGGCCGACGCCACGTTCCTCATCGGCTCCGGCCCCGACGCGCAGGTCAACGCCCTCGCCGTGCAAGCCGACGGAAAAATCCTCGTCGGCGGCGCGTTTCAAAATTTCGGCGGCCAGTCCCGCCCCTATCTCCTGCGCCTGAGTGCGACCGGTGCCGTGGACCCCTCCTTCGCCCCCGGGCTCAACGGCTCGGTCAACGCCCTCGCGCTCCAGCCCGACGGAAAAATTCTCGTCGGCGGCAACTTCACCACCGCCGGCGGCACCGCCCGCGCGCGCCTCGCCCGGCTGCTCGCCACCGGTGCCGTCGATCCGACTTTCGATCCCGGCGCGGGTGCGAATGGCGAAGTTGTCACGCTCCTCGCGCAGGCCGACGGCGCCATCGTCGCCGGCGGTGACTTCACGAGTTTCGCCGGCCAGAGCCGCACCCGCCTCGCCCGCCTGCTCGCGACCGGCGCGATCGACCCCGCGTTTTCCACGGCCGCCTCGGCCAACGACACCGTCATCGCCCTCGCCCTCGAAGCCAGCGGCAACGTCCTCCTCGGCGGCGCGTTCACCCAAGTCAACGGCATCACCCGCAACCGCGTCGCCCGCCTGCTCCCCACCGGCGCGCTCGATCTGACCTTCGACCCCGGCACCGGCGCCAACAACACCGTGCGCGCCATCCTCCCCCGCCCCGACGGCACCGTTTTCCTCGGCGGACTTTTCGACCAATACCAAGGCGCCTCCGTCAACGAAGTCGTCGCCATCACCGGCACGCCCGTCGCCACCGCGTTCGTCCAAGCCCCCCGCGCGATCACCGTCAACTCCGGCGGCACCGCACGCTTCATCGGCGACGCCACCGGCCCCGCCCTCACCTTCCAATGGTTCAAGGACGGCGTCGCCATCGCGGGAGCCACGAGCTCCGCGCTCACGCTGCCGAACGTCACCGCGTCCGCCCAAGCCCGATACACGCTTCAGGTCACCTCCGCCACCGGCACCGTCTTGAGCGCCGATGCCACGCTCACCGTCGCCGCCGGTGCGGCCGGCCAGATCGTCAACCTCTCCGTCCTCACCTCCCTCGACGCCGCGGGCGACACCTTCACCCTCGGCTTCGTCATCGGCGGCACCGGCACCAGTGGCGCGAAACCCCTCCTCGTCCGCGCCGCCGGCCCCCAGCTCGCGCAGTTCGGCGTCGGCAACCCCCTCGCCGATCCCAAGCTCCAATTCTTCGCCGGCCCCACGCTCGCCGGCGAAAACGACAACTGGGCCGGCACCACCGCCCTCGCGAACCTCATCACCCAAGTCGGCGCCTTCCCCTACACCTCGACCACCTCGAAAGACGCCGCCTTCGCCCCCGCGAATCTCACCACGCCCTCGAACTCCGTCGTCGTCTCCGGCGTGAACAACACCACCGGCGCCGTCATCGCCGAAGTTTACGACGCCACCCCCGCCGCCGCGAACACCGCCGCGACGCCCCGCCTCATCAACGTCTCCGTCCTGAAAAATATTCCCGCCGGCGCG
>JANYBX010000138.1 GCA_025360615.1 Opitutia bacterium | reverse complement strand
CGCGCCCATCGCATCCGCGCCGAGCACGGCGGCGGGCGCACCCGCCTTGGGCGTTTCCTGCAGGATGGAGAGCGTGTGGAACGCGAGCTGGATATGCGGGTGCTTTTCGAGCTCGGCCACGACGCGCCGGTTGATGAGATTGCGCGTGCTGGAGATTTCGCGGTAGTGCGCCACGTAGAGTAATGAAAGCGTCACGCCGCTATCGACGATTTGGGTATAGATTTTCGGCTGATAGTCGGAGTCCTCGACGCCGTAGCGCTTCAGCATCGTGCCCGCCACGCGCTGCGCCGCATCGAACTGTACTTTCGTTTCCTCCTGCAGCACCCGCATGAAGAGCGCCTGCGCACTCGCGAACGGCGTGGCGAACGTCACCGTGAGATCGATCTTACCCCAGACAAACGGGTGGCCGTGGTTGAAATTAAAGACCTTCGTTTTGAAGATGAAGTTGTTCGGGATCACCATCACGCGGCCGGTGGGCTGATCCACGCCGAGCCAGCCGTTGAGCTCGAGGAGCGTCGTGCGCAGGAGCTGAATATCCAGCACGTCGCCGCGCGTGCCCTCGATCTCCAGCCGGTCGCCGATGCCGAATTTTCCGCCCAGCATAATCACGAACCAGGCCGCGACCGATGTGCAGACATCCTGCAGCGAGATCACCAGCGCGGCGCTCACGATGCCGAGCGTCGCCGCCACCATCGAGAGATCGTCGAAGAGGAAACCCGCGATCACCGCCACGCCAGCCAGCGCGAGGCCGTAGCGCACCAGCCGGCGCGTCACGAACAGCCGCTCGTTTTTGCTGAACAGCGGCAGCAGGAGGTAACTCGTCAGCAACTGCAACGTGAGCAGGCCGGCGAGCGCGGCGAGGGGCCAGCGCAACCGGCGGAGATAGGTGGTCTTGATCGCCATCCACTGCTCGCCTTGAAACGCCACCGAGAGGCTGGCGCTCTCCTGCCGCGTGCGCAGGGCGCGCTGCGCGTGCTTGATGGCTTCGACTTGCCGCGCGAGAAACGGCAGGCGCTCGACGAGGGCGTTTTTCTGGCTGCGCTGCTCCGCGAGCAGGCGGTTGACGCGCTCGTCGCGGGAGAAAAATCCCCCGCTCTGCTTTTCGAGCAGCGCGAGTTCCTCGTCAAAGCGGGCGAGCTTTTGCTGCGCGAGCTCGAGAGAACTCTGGCCGATGGTCAGGCTCTGCTCGAGATTGACCGCCGGCGCGGCGAGTTGGTCGCCGATTTTTTGTTCGTCGCGCAGATTCGTGTAGGCCTCGAACAAGCCGCGCAGAGTGGAACGGGCGCGCGCCGCCTCAGCGGCCCGGAGCCGTTCGCGCAGGCGGTCGGTGTCTCGCGCGAGCTCGCCATCGGCCTCGGCCGCCTCGCGCTCCAGCGCGAGCGCGCGAAGCTCCTCGTTGCGGGTGAAAAGGCGTTCGTCGAGTTCTGCCTGACGGTCGGCGGTGAGTTTGCCGCGGCCCGTCTCGGCCTGCGTCGCGAGCGTGTCGCGCTCGGCGGCGAGCTGGCGGTTGCGGGTGGTGAGCTGCCGCGCGCGCTCATCGGACTCTTCGGTCGTGGCGGTGATGCCGCGCAGCTTTTCCCGGAGGGACTCCAAGGCGCTCAGGTTGCGCGCCGACGCGAGCGCACGGCCGCGGGCCTCGAGCGCCTGCCGCGACTGCACGATGGCCAACTCCTCGCGAAGCCGCTGGAGCTTCTCGTCGAGCTTGGCTTTTTCGCCGGGTGTTTTCGCCGCCTCGACGACAACGGTGAGCGTGTGGATCTGCTCCTGGAGATTGGCCGCGCGCTCGTCGTCGTGGGCGGCGCGGAGCGGCGGGGAAGACGCGAGCAGGGCCAGGCCGAACGCGATGCAGAACAGGCGCGCACGTGCGCACCGGGGGTAAACGCTGGAACGGTTCACGCCGCGAACCTCGCGGAGCCGCCGGCCGGGGACAAGTTTGATTTGGGGAGGGGCTGAGGTAGGGCGCGTTATCCCTAACGCGCCGCTGCGACTCGGCTCACGGTAGTGCCATGCCCAACCGGCGGGTTAGGGATAACCCGCCCTACCTCGGAATTCTACCTCGAAAGCGACTCACGCTCCGTGGCAATTCTTGAATTTCTTACCGCTGCCGCAGGGGCACGGATCGTTGCGGCCGACTTTTGCGACTTCGCGCCGGATCGTGATTTTCGGGAGCTGAATCTCGGCCTCGACGGGCATGGGGCTCGATGTCCCGCCCGTGGTGATGGTGGTTGAAATCTGCGGCGCAGCCGGTGGCGGCGGGGGTGCGTCGGTCGGGCCGACGGCGCGGACCGTGCGGCTCAGGAGCGCGAGCATGTTTTCAAAACTCTCGATGTTCGATGCGCTGCGGAAGAGGCCCGTGCAGATTTGCAGGCGGACGTTGTTCATCAGCTCCTCGAAATATTTATACGCCTCGCTCTTGTATTCCACGAGCGGGTCTTTCTGGCCGTAGCTGCGGAGGCCGACGGACTGGCGGAGATTTTCCATCTCGGTGAGATGCTCCTGCCAGTGGTGGTCGATGGCGTTGATGACGACGTAGCGCTCGAGCGCGCCGAGCGCCTCGGGCACCTCGACGGACTCCTTCACGGCGTAGGCTTGCTTGATGCGCTCGACGAGCGTGGCGGCGAGCGCCTCGGCGTTGTCGCCGGTGAGTTCGGCCGGGGTGATGCCGATGGGGAAATGCGTGTTGAGCCAGCCAACGAGACTCTCGACGCCGGAAATGTTCGCTCCGCCTTTTTGTCCGAAACCGGCGACGGCGAGACGCGTGACGAGTTCCTCGGAAACTTGCTCGAAGATGAGATCTTTCGGACGATCGGCGTGGATCGCGGCGTTGCGAATGCCGTAGACGACCTCGCGCTGCTGGTTGAGCACGTCGTCGTATTGCAGAAGGCGCTTGCGGACGGAGAAATTCTGCTGCTCGACTTTTTTCTGCGCACTTTCGATGGAGCGGTTGAGCCACGGGTGCTCGAGTTCCTCCCCTTCCTTCATCGAACCTTCCATGAGGCGCGAGGCGAGGTTGCCTTGGAGAAAGAGCCGCATGAGCTCGTCTTCGAGGGAGAGGAAAAACTTCGTGAGGCCCGGATCGCCCTGGCGGGAGCAACGGCCGCGAAGCTGACGGTCGATGCGCCGCGACTGGTGGCGCTCGGTGCCGACGACCATGAGGCCGCCGAGATCACGGACGCCTTCGCCGAGTTTGATGTCGGTGCCGCGGCCGGCCATGTTGGTGGCGATGGTGACGGCGCCGCGCTGGCCGGCGCGGGTGACGATCTCGGCTTCCTGCTGGTGGAATTTGGCGTTGAGGACGGCGTGGATGACGCCGGCGCGTTTCAACATGCGCGAGAGCACCTCGGATGACTCGACGCTCACGGTGCCGACGAGAACGGGCTGGCCGCGCTTGTTGGCGCCCTCGATCTCCTTCAC
>JANYBX010000121.1 GCA_025360615.1 Opitutia bacterium | reverse complement strand
ACGATTCAGCTTACCAGTAACGCCGGGCGCAACCGGCGCGTTGCGGAAAACGCGCCCTACCTCGGATGTTTTATTTCGGGCTTTCGCCGGAGGGGAAAGTTTCAATCATCATTCCTATTCCCATGACGGCTCTCTATCTCTGGATCGCCCTTGGTGGCGCGCTCGGCAGCGTGGCGCGGTTCGCGCTGGCGGGCTGGATCACGCGCGAGTGGGGCGGTGGTTTTCCGTGGGGCACGGTGCTCGTGAACGTGCTCGGGTGTTTCGTCATCGGGTTCTTCGCGACGCTGACGGCGCCGGCCGGACGCTGGCCGGTGGGAATGGCGGGGCGGCAGTTTTTCATGACGGGCGTGCTGGGCGGGTTCACGACGTTTTCGTCGTTCAGTTTGCAGACATTGGAACTCGCGCAAGAGGGCGCGTGGCTGCGCGCGGGTGGCAACGTCGCGGGCTCGCTCGGGTTTTGTCTGCTGGCGGTGTGGCTCGGGCACATCGCGGCGGTGGCGTGCAACTCAGCGAAGGGCGCCTGACGATGAACTGGCTCGCGTGGTCTTTGCTCTCGGCGCTGTTTGCGGCTTTGACCGCTGTGCTCGCGAAGATCGGCGTGAAGGGGGTGGACTCGAATCTCGCGACGGCGGTGCGGACGACGGTGGTGTTGGTCTTCGCGTGGGGCGTAGCGCTGGCGACGAGTCCGGTGGCGAGCGTGCTCACGCTGGGGAAACGCACGTGGCTGTTTCTCGCATTGTCCGGCGTGGCGACGGGGCTTTCGTGGCTCTGCTATTTTCGCGCGCTGCAGCTTGGCGAGGCGTCGCGCGTGGCGCCGATCGACAAGCTGAGCGTGGTGGGCGTGCTGGTGTTTGCGGCGCTGTTTCTCGGCGAATCGCTGACGTGGAAGACGGCGTTAGGCGGCGCGCTGATCACGGCGGGCGCAGTGGTGCTGGCGTTGAAATAAATCGCGCCCGGGGGCGCGGTTTGACCTGCCTGCGGGTCCACGCAGAGTGGGCGCCGCATGCATAAAATTTTCTGGCTGTTGCTGACTCTGGCGATTCCCGGCGTGGTGCAGGCGCAATTTGAAATGTTGCTCGTGCCGCCGTCGGCCGCGGTGCCGGCGGGGCGCACGATGCGGCTGACGCTCTACTTGAACAACCCGACGAAGGAGCCGGCGAAGTTTAAGTTACCCGCGGAAATGAGCGCGACACTGGCGAGCCCGAGTGAGCAGCGCACGTTGCCGGTGGTCTCGGCGGAGGAGCCGGTCAACACCGAGATCGTGGTCGCGCCGATGGACTTTCATCGCGTCGCGCTGACGGTGGTGCTGCCTACTACACTCGGCGGGAGCGTGTCGCTGCGGCTGGTGGATTTTAAAACGAACCCGGTCATGTTCTCGATCACGCCGGCGGAGGAGGTGCGACTCACGCCGCGTGCGCAGGCGGCGGCGGAGCAGGCGGCGGCGGACAAGCCGCGCGATCTGAACCAGGCGACGGACTTCGAGCGGGTGCGGCGGCAGCTGTTGCCTTACGAGCCGATTTATTTCGTGGTGGGGTTCCGGGAGGGGCTCAACGCGCGCTTCCAGTTTAGTTTCAAATTTCGCCTGCTCACGCCGCCGGGCAACATGACGGACGTGCTGCACGACCTCTATTTCGGCTACACGCAGACCTCGCTCTGGGACTTGCACGACGAGTCCAAGCCATTCCATGACACAAGCTACAAGCCGACGCTTTTCTACTATCACGAACTCTTCGACTGGAAGCCGGCGTGGATCGACCGGCTGGGCTTGCAGATGGGATTGCAGCACGAGTCAAACGGGCAGGCGGCGAAAACCTCGCGCAGCCTGAACACGTTTTACGTGATGCCCATCGTCTCATGGGTGAAGTGGCGCGGGTGGGAGTTTTCCGTGGCGCCGCGCGCGATCACCTATTTGAACACGGATGAAAATCCCGATCTCCCCGGCTACCGCGGCTACGTCGAGTGGATGCTGAGCGCGCAGCACGGCGATGATTTCAAGTTCACCGCGCATCTGCGCAAGGGCACGGCACAGGGCTATGGGAGCGTGGAGTTGAACGCTTCGTGGCCGTTCCAGAATCTGGTGAACGGGCTGGGCGGGCGCGTGCAACTGCAATATTTCAACGGCTGGGGCGAGAGCCTGCTCGACTACAACAAGCGGCGCGACGACCAGATCCGCATCGGTCTGATGCTGGTGCCGTGAGGGCGGCGCGGGTAGGGTAGATGATCCCGCACGCGCCGGTTACGCTCTGCCATCTGGTGAACCGAGGCGCAGCGGCGGGTTAGGGATAACCCGCCCTGCCTTCTCTCGCTCTGCTCAGTGGGCCGTGCTCCATTTTTCGTAGTGGGCCAGGGCGCGCTTTGGGGCATCCCCGAACCAGGCGTAGCCGTTGCGGCGCTCTTTTGAGATTTCGTCGACGTTATCGTGAATCGTTTTGTCGCGGTCGCCGAAGAGGGGGCGGTCGCTGCCGATTTCAGAGTAGCGCGGCCAGAGCGGGGTGGCACCTTCGACGTGGTTGAGGTGGCGGCCGGTGCCGTCGGTGCCGGGCTTGAAGGTGGCGTCGTGGACGATGGTTTTCTCGAACCAAGTGGCGGCGGAGCGAACGGCGGTGACGACGGCAGGACTCGGCTCGGCGAGCGTCATGAGAAACATCATGATGCCGGCGCTCTCACCGGAGGACTGCGAAGGCATCTCATAGTTGCGCGCCGAGGAGGGGGTGAGGGTGAGCGGGTCGTGCTGCTGGCACCACACGGTGCGGCGTCCGTCGGCGGTGACGATCTGCGTGGCCAAAATGCAGGAGAGTCCGCGGGCGATGCTGGTGGCGGTGCGGGCGCGGAGGTCTTTTGGAACAAAGACGAAGTCGGGGGCGGGGGTGGCGATGTCGCGAAGGAGCGTGAGGAGGTTGATCATCGCGCCATCGTTGAAGGTGATCATGTCGTGATAGCCGCCCTCGAGCGGCCAGACTTGCGGCCAGCCGCCGCTGGGAAATTGCGCGGCGAAAATATAATCGATGCCACGGAAAAAGGCGGCGCGGTAGGGCGCGGTGGCGGGGGCTTCGGGACCGATGGCGGTGATGACGCGGGCGAGGAAGGCGAGGTGGGTGGTGGTGGCGTCGTTGTCGAAGGTGCCGACGTAGCCGTGTTCGTAGCCGGAGCGTTCGCCGGGGCGGCGGAGGTGATCGGTCATGCTGGTGTTTTTGTTCCAGCCGCCGGCGGGCGTTTGGTAGGAAACGACGATGTCGGCGATGCGCTTGACTTCAGCGCCGGCATACCAAGCGGCGGGCTCTTTCAGGCGGAGACTGCCGCCGCGCGTGGGCACGAGCGACTCGGGGAGGCCGGCGGCTTTCATCTCGTCGGCGTAGAATTTTGTGTCGGCGGCCAGCGCGTGTTCGGAGCGGGCGAGGTAGTCGCGCCAAGGGGACTGTTGAGTGGCGGGCAACGCGGTGATGCGCTCGGCCGTGAGCGGCAGCGAGGGCGGATTGGTGCCGATGACGGCACCGTGCGCGGCGAGGGTGAGGGCGATCAAAACGAGACTGGCGGGCAGACGCATGGTGACGGAATGACGAGGGAGGAGCGCAATGGTTTCACAAAAAAGGACACGTGTATTGATTTGCCGCGCTGACAGCGGGTGAATTGAAATGGAGGCTTCACCCATGAAATTTACCTGGCTGATCCTTTCGCTGGTTTTGTTCGGAAGCGCGCGCGCGGAAGTGAAGACCGACATCGAATACGGTCGTGCGGGCGACGTTAGCCTGAAGCTCGACGCGAGCGTGCCGGACGGGGCGGGGCCGTTTGCGGCGGTGATTCTCGTGCATGGCGGTGGCTGGATGGGCGGCGACAAGGCGACGAATTGCGCGCCGCTGTTTGAGCCGCTGACGAAAGCCGGCGTGGCGTGGTTTTCGGTGAACTACCGGCTCGCGCCGGAGCATCGCTGGCCGGCGTGCGTGGAGGATGTCGAGACGGCGATCCGCTGGGTGAAGGCGCATGCGGCGGAGTTTCACGTGGACCCGAAGCGAATCGCGCTGCTCGGGGAATCGGCGGGCGGACAAGTCGTAGAGATGGCGGCGGTGCGCGCGACGGAGGAGACGCGGCTGGCGGCGCTGGTGGGGTTTTATTCGCCGTGTGACAACGTCGCGGATTCGGTGCGGCGCGGCGGGCCGAGCAAATCGATGCAGGCGCTGCTCGGCGTGGGCGAGAAACTCGACGTGGAGACGGAGGCGAAACTTTACTCGGTTTCACCGCTGAATTTTGTGAATACGCGCCTGCCGCCGTGCCTGCTGGTGCATGGCACGGCGGACCAGAGCGTGCCCTACGACCAGTCGTTGCAGTGGCAGGCTCGGCTCGTCGCGCAGGGCGTCGCGTGTGAATTGATCACGGTGCCGAATGCACCGCACGGCATGGGCAACTGGACGAAGATCGACACGACGTATCAGGAGAAGACGGTCGCGTGGCTGGTGAAGACGCTGGCGGTGAAACCGTGAGTGGCGACGTGGTTCGCATCGCGACAGTTTACTATGCGGCGACGACCCTGGTGACGTTTGCGCTCTACGCGTGGGACAAGCGCGCGGCGCGAAACGGTGAGCGGCGCGTGTCGGAGCGCACGCTCCACCTGTGGGCGTGGCTCGGCGGTGGCGTTGGCGCGCTCGCGGGCCAGATGATCCTGCGGCACAAATCGCAGCGCATGGGTTTCGTGTTGAGCGCGTGGCTCGCGCTCGGCGCGCACGCGGGCGTATGGTGGTGGCTCAATTCGGGCTGAGCAGTTCGCCGAGGACTTTGTGGATCACGGCCTCGGGGGATTTCGTGGTGAGCGCGGCTTGGTGATAGTAACCGTGGCCGATGGGTTTGTCGGCGCGGGCGTCGCGGATGTTGAGCGAAAACTCGATGAGGTAGTCTTTAAAATCCCAGGTCCAGCGGTCCTCGTAGGTGATGATGGCATCGACGCCGGCGGGTTTCATCGTGAGGAAACCGCACGAGGCTTCGGGACAACCGAGGGCTTTCAGCTCGGTCACGATCTGCTCATCGAGGCGGTGGTTGTCGGCGAGGCGGTGCTCGACGTAGATGTGTTTGTAGCGCGTGAGATCGACGGTCTTGCGGGTGGAGAGCGAGGAGCAGCCGGCGACGAGCGACGCAAGGAAGGCGAGGGTTAACAGCAGCGCGGTTTTCATAGGCTGGCGCGGAGTGAAAGGGAAAACGCCGCGGTGGCGAGTGGGCCGCGCAAGTTGTCCGCGACGGGTCGAAATTGCAGGAGCGGCTTTATGCCGCGATTTTTGCGCGAGCGGCGCGGAGGATCGCGGCGTAAAGCCGCTCCTACAGGTCGGAGTCAGACGGGGTGCGGCCGGCTGTTGTCGCGGGAGGAGGCGAGGCAGGCATCCATGACGCGCTGGGTTTGCAGCGCGATCTGCGGCCAGGATTCCTCGAGCTGGCCGCGCTGCACTTGGGCGGCGAAGTGGTGAAACAATTTGGCCTGCTGCGTCGGTGGAAGGCCGGGCCCGCGCTCGGCGACAGGGACTCGGCGCACGGGGGCGCCGCTCGCGGAATAAGTTTCGAACGCGGTATCCGCGCCGTCGGGCGGAAGCACAAAATCGTTGAGCTGCAGGCTGCCGAGGGAGCCGGTGAGTTTTGCCAATTGCT
>JANYBX010000106.1 GCA_025360615.1 Opitutia bacterium | reverse complement strand
GCGACGGCGAGCGCGTGTCCCTCGGCGGCGTGACGCTCATGGCGAACCTCACTCCGGGGCACACCAAGGGTGCGACGACGTGGACGATGGAGGTCTCGGAGAACGGACAAGTTTACCCTGTCGTCTTTTTCAGCAGCGCCTCGATCAACGCGGGCACGCGGCTCACCGGCCCGGCCGCGGCCTATCCGAGGATCGTCGAGGACTTCACGGCGACTTTTGCGAAACTGAAGGCGTTGCCCTGCGAGGTGTTTTTCGCCCCGCACGGCGGACAGTTTGCGATGGCGGAAAAATTTGAGCGGCTGGACCGCCCCGCGCAGCCCAATCCTTTCATCGATCCTGCCGGCTGGCGCCGACTGCTGACGCAGGCCGAGAACGGCTTTCTCCAGCAGCTTGAGCGGGAGAAAGCGGCCCCGTCAGCGGTTTCAGCCCCGTAGCCGCGGCGACGGCGTCGCTCAGGCGAGCCCGGCGATTTCCGGGAAACCGCACCAGAGGTTCATGATTTGCACGGCTTGGCCGCTGGCGCCCTTGACGAGATTGTCCTCGGCGGAGGTGATCACGAAGTTGCCCGTGCGGGGATCATGCACGGCGGAGATGTCGATGCGGTTGGTGCCGGTCACGTGGGCGGTGTCGGGCGTTTCGCCGGCAGGCAGGAGTTGGACAAACGGCGCTTCATCGAAGGCCGCGCGCCACGCCGCGTAGAGCGACTCGATCGTCGCCCCCGGTGCGCCCGGAACCGTGATCGTGGTCGCGATGCCGCGCCGCATGGGCGCGAGGTGCGGATTAAACTGGATGATGATGGGCGCACCGGTGTGCAGCGTGAGCTGCTCCTCGATTTCGGCGAGGTGGCGGTGTTTCACGAGGCCGTAGGCCTTGGCGCTTTCGGCGCGTTCGACGTAGAGGTAGGCCTCCTCGACTTTTTTGCCGGCACCGCTGACGCCGCTAAAGGAGTTGGCCACGATGTGCTCCCGCGCGACCACGCCGGCGCGCAGCAGCGGCACGAGCGGCACGAGGATGCTCGTCGGATAACAGCCGGGCGCGGCGACCAGTTTCGCCTCGGATTTCCACGCGGGCGGGGTGATCTCCGGCAGCACGAAGCGGGCGGAGGAGAGGAGCGCGGGCGCGTGGTGTTCGCCGTAATATTTTTGATAGGTCGCGAGGTCGGCGATGCGGAAATCGGCGCTGAGATCGATGACGCGTTTGCCGGCGGCGACGAGGGCCTTGGCGTAGGTCGCGGCCGCGCCGTGTGGGAGCGCGAGGAAAAACAGCTCGATGTCGCCCGCGGCCAGCGCGGCGGGATCGGAATCGACGAACTTCAGCCCGTGGTCCGCACCGCGCAGCGAGAGGATGACGCTGCCGAGGGCCTTGCCCGCGTGGGTCCGCGAGGTCACGGCCGCGAGTTCGACGTGCGGGTGACCGAGGAGGAGTTTGACGAGCACTTCGCCCGAGTAACCGGACGCGCCGACGATGCCGACTTTCATGGGTAAAATCTTTCGGAAGCGCGGCGGAATAATCGAGCCGCAATTTCGACACGACGAGCACAGCTACGCCAAATAAAACCGCCCGCCCCATCGGCCGGCACAGGCTCGGAAAAAGCATGATGCGCAGGCGTCACGCCTCACGTCATCATCAGAACGTGAAGGCGTAGCTGATCGTCACGACGCCGCGACCGACGGCGGAGGTGTTGGAAGCCTTCGCGAAGCTGCCCTGCTTGACGAAGGCGTCGCTGCCCTTCGTGTAGGCGAAGCCGACAGTAAGCTTGGAGTCTTTCGTGAGCTGAAACGGAGCCGCCACGCCGACGAGCCAGTAGTCGCCCCAAGCCTTGACGGCGGGAGAGGCATCGCGGGCCACATCCTTGAGCAGGTAGGTGCCGCCGACAGCGGTGAAGTCGAGCTCGGTGCCGAGGTCTTTCAGCGGGACCGCGTAGGTCGCGGCCAACTCATAGGTCGGGCCGTCGAGGCTGCAATCCCAGTAGAGCTTCGGGGTTAATTTGACGCCTTGCCACGTATAGTTGAAGGCGATGTTCGGCTCGAAGGTCGAGCGGTAGACACCGGTGTGGAGGTCGGCGCGCGGGTAATAGTAGTAGGTGAAGCCCAGGACGATGCTGGAGGCGTCATTCAGCGTGACCGTGTTCGCCGCATAGAAGTCGAACTCGGGATCGGAGACGCCGGGGACTTTGTTTTCCACCGGGAAGTTGCTCCAGATGCCGGCGACCGTGTTGCCGTAGCCGACTTCGACGGCCGGCTGGAAGGACAGCCCGCCGAGGCGTTGGCCGCGGAACATATATTGGGACACCAGCGAAGGCGTGAGCGTGACCGACAGCGTCGGCGCCGTGGCGATGGGCGTCGAAGCCGTCTGCGCGTTCAAGGAAAACGCGCCGAGGACGAACACAGTCAGGATGAGACGGAGGGATTTCTGTTTCATTGGTTTGGTGGGTAGTCTGCACCCGCCCCGACCCTGCGGTTCGGCGGAGAGTTCCAAGGTAGGCAGCATGAAAGTGGCTCATCGCAACCGAAAAAACGGCTCACGTGACGCAGATTTTTCCCTCTGAAGCGGCTTTTCAAAAAACCGCGCGGCCATGCGCCCAATTCCAGCTTTATTCATTTCGCATGAGCGACATACATTTTCAGTCGACTTCGGCCGACGAGTTTTCCCACCTGTAATACAATCCCGGCTGGCAAGCTTACTGCTATCGGTGATCCGCCCAAACGCTCACGCCGCTGGGCGATACAAACCACAAACACCCACAAATAACCCATGAACATGCGCCTGAAAACAGCCGGCTTGGTCGCTCTCGCGGCCACCCTCCCGGCCTTCGCCGACATCAAGATCAACGACAGCCTGACCCTCAGCGGCTACGTCGCTGGAGCCTACGAATACCAGAAGGTCAAAACCCTCCCTGCCACCGATTCCCTCTTCGACGGCACCAAGGACACGCCCAGCGCCGACGCCGCGCTGCTCGCGTTCACCGGCAACTTCAAGCCCGTCACGGGCGTGCTGAGCCTCTACTACGTCCCGAATCTGCCGAAAAACGAACTCTCCGTTCTCGACGCCTATGTCACGTATGATGTCGGTTCCGGTTTTTCCGTCACGGGCGGCAAATTCCTCAGCTATCTTGGCTACGAGGCATTCCATACCGCGAGCATGACACAGATCACCTACGGTCTCGTGACGATCGGCACGCTCGGCGCGATTCCCACCTATCACAGCGGCGTCCGTCTCGACTACGGCGACAAAGATGTCAGCTACGGTTTCGCCTTGGTTGACTCCGTGTTCTCGCCGAATGGATTTGCGAAGGGCGACGGCGAACTGAAGCACAACGCCGGCTTCGAGGCGTTTTTCAAATACACCGCCATGGCGGACCTCACGCTCTGGGCCGGTGCCGCGTATGACACCAAGGGCGGCTTCCAAACGAATTCTGTCACCGTGCTCGATTTCTGGGCCGAGTATAAACTCACCAAGGAAGCCACCGTCGCCGCCGAATTCTCCACCAAGGATGGCGGCGAATTCGCGAAGGGCCACACGTGGCTCGCCTACTTGAACTACGCCTTCGACCCGAAGTTCTCCACGGTCTTCCGCATCTCCGGCGAGAGTCTCTCGGGCAAGACCAAGACCGTCGGCAACAATGCCATCCAGTACACCGTGTGCCCTGGCGTGAAACTCACCGACAATCTCACGGTGCGCACCGAGATCACCTACTACGATTATAAAGATAACGTTTACCGGAAGGGTCTCGATAAGACCCTCTACGGCGTCCAAGCGGTCTTCAAGTTCTAGTCAGCCCGTTCCTCCTCGTATCGTTTGATTCTCCGGCCGGCGGCCGGCGCATCTGCGCCGCCGGCATTTTATCCACCGCGCCCAAACCGGGCCGGTCTTTCTTCACCTGTCTGCTTTCCCCTTTCTTCCCATGATTACTAAATTCGCAAAAATGTTCAGCATCGGGGCCGTGGCCCTGAGCGCTTTGGTTGGCTCCGCTCGCGCGGCCGACACCGTCAAGGTTGGCGTCCTTCATTCTCTCTCCGGCACGATGGCGATCAGCGAGACTTCGCTGCGCGACATCATCGCCTTCACCGCCGACGAAATTAACGCCAAGGGCGGCGTGCTCGGCAAAAAGATCGAGCTCGTCGTCGTCGACGGCGCCTCGAACTGGCCGCTCTTCGCCGAAAAAGCCAAACAGCTCCTCGAGCAGGATAAAGTCGCCGTGACCTTCGGTTGCTGGACCTCCGTCTCCCGCAAGTCTGTCCTCCCGGTTTACGAGAAGAACAACGGTCTCCTCTTCTACCCCGTGCAATACGAGGGCGAGGAAGAGTCCAAGAATGTTTGCTACACCGCCGAGGCCGTCAACCAGCAGGCCACGCCCGCCGTCGACTACTACCTCAAGGAAGGAAAAAAGAAGTTCTACCTCCTCGGCACCGACTATGTTTACCCGCAGACCACGAACCTCGTGCTGCTGGAGTATCTCCTCAGCAAGGGCGTGCCGCTCGCGAACATCGGCGGCGGCTTCCGCAAGGATGAAGCCGGCAAGATCATCTCCGCCGGCAAATACACGCCGTTCAGCCATACCGACTACCAGCAGATCGTCGCCGACATCAAACAGTTCGCCGCCTCTGGCGATGCCTGCGTGATCTCGACGCTGAACGGCGACACGAACGTTCCCTTCTTCAAGGAATACGCCGCCTCCGGCCTCACCGCGGAGACCTGTCCCGTCGTTTCATTCTCGATCTCCGAGGATGAATTCCGCGGCCTCCCCGCCGATAAGCTCGTCGGCCAGCTCGGTTGCTGGACCTACTTCCAGTCCCTCGCTACGCCCGCCAACAAAAAATTCGTCGCCGATTTCCAAGCGTGGCTCGGCAAGAGCACCGTCCCCGGCATCGTGAAAACCGGCCGCGTCACCTGCTCCCCGATGGTCCTCAGCTATGATGGCGTTTACCTCTGGAAAGCCTGCGTCGAGAAAGCCGGCTCGTTCGACGTCGACAAGGTCCGCGCCGCTTGGCAATCCGGCGTCTCCTTCGAGGGACCCGGTGGCAAAGTTACCACGCAGAAAAACATGCACCTCACCAAGAACGTTTACATCGGTGAGACCAAGGCCGACGGCCAATTCAAGATTTTGAACCACTTCGACAACGTCTACGGCGAACCCTGGCTCAAGGGTAAGTTCAAGTAACCCCTCGCCCATTCCCGGCTCGCATCTCGTATTAAACTAAAACGCGGGGCGGGTGCCTAAACAGCGCCCGCCCTTTTTGTTGGCATGGCTCTAGCATTCACGCACCAACCCCTGACCATGAATTTTTTTAATCGCGTCCTCTGCCTCGTCGCGTTTTTCGCGGCGGGTGTCGCGCCTTTGCTCGCGGCCGACACCGCGCGGCAAGTCATCGTCAAGGCCATCGTCACCGAAGACTCCACCGAAAAACGCACGCTCATCGCCTCTCTCGTCGGCCAGGGCGACGAAGCTATCCCCACCCTCCTCGACGCGTGGCGCAAGGATCTCCTCTTTTTCTACACTCCGGCCGAAGGCGCGAAAATCGCCGTCCAACTCGTCGGCGAGAAGGATGAAGCCGGTGCGCAAAGCGCCGTGCGCGTCGATACCGGCGCACCGCTCACCGGTCCCTCCGGCCAACCGCGGCGCCTCGTCGCCGGCGATCTCACGCCCGTCGATCACAATTCCTCCCTGCGCCGCGCGATGAAGGCGGTGCTCGACCTCCTCGATCTCGCCGCGCCCGATCCCGCCAAACGCATCCAAGCCCTCCAAACCATCGGCCAAACGCAGGACGCCGAAAAACTTTTCGCTCTCGAAGCCCGGCTCAAACTGGAGGCGGACCCGCACGTTCTCCGCATCCTCCGCGAAGCCATCGCGCTCATCCACCTCAAGGATGCCAAGACCGAGGTCCGCCTCGCCGCCCTCGGCGAACTCAAGGAACTGCACACGCTCTCCAGCACCGATTTCCTCAAAAAAATCCTCGCCGACGCCGAGGATGCGAAAGATGCCGCCAGCGCCTCGGCCGCCCGCAGCGCGCTCGTCGCCGTCGAGCGCCACCGCTCCGCCGTCGATTTCTTCGGCACGATTTTCCGCGGCATCAGCACCGGCAGTATTTTGCTCGTCGGCGCGCTCGGCCTCGCGATCACCTTCGGTCTGATGCGCGTCATCAACATGGCGCACGGCGAGATGATCGCCGTCGGCGCCTACACGACCTATCTCGTGCAAAACATCTTCGGCGCCGGCATCACGATCCCGTTCTTCGGGCTCAACCTCCACCTCGGCGGCCTCCATCTCACCGGCAGCGCCTACCAGTGGTATTTCATCGCCGCGATCCCGCTCAGTTTTCTCACCGCCGCGCTCGCGGGCATCACGCTCGAGCGCACGGTCATTCAGTTCCTCTATCGCCGTCCGCTCGAGTCGTTGCTCGCGACGTGGGGCGTCTCGCTCGTGATGCAGCAGATTTTGAAACTCATGTTCGGCTCCAACAACGTGCAGGTTGGCAGTCCCACCTACCTCAGCGGCAACTGGACGGTGAACGACGTCCTCCTCGGCTGGAACCGCGTCTTCGTGATCGGCTTCGGCATCGTGATCGTCTTCGGCATGTGGCTCGTGCTGACGAAAACGCCCCTCGGTCTCCTCATCCGCGCTGTCATGCAAAACCGCGCGATGGCCTCCTGTATGGGCGTTCGCACGACACGCGTGAACATGCTCACCTTCGGCCTCGGCAGCGGCCTCGCCGGTCTCGCCGGCGCGTTCCTCAGCCAGATCGGCAACGTCGGCCCGACCCTCGGGCAGAACTACATCATCGACTCCTTCATGGTCGTGGTCGTCGGCGGCGTCGGCAGCATCGTCGGCACGGTCATCAGCGCGTTCAGCATCGGCGGCATCGACCAGGTGTTGCAGCAATATCTGCCCGCGTGGGCGCCCGGCCTCGGCTGGGTGCCGGGCATCGGCAGCTTTCTCCAAAATCTCGCCCAAGACGCCGCCGTCTTCGGGAAGATCATGGTGCTCGGCGGCATCATTCTGTTTCTCCAATGGAAACCGTCCGGGCTCTTTTCCACGCGCAGCCGCACCCTCGACGAATAAGCGATGAGCACCGAATCCCTCCCGCGCCCACCGAGCGCCCGCCGCCTCGAACTCACCGTGATCTCGGCCGCCGCGCTGTTCCTCATCGTCGGCTTCCCGCTGCTCCACGCGTTCGGCTTCGTCAGCACCTTCACGATCAGCCTCTGGGGAAAATATCTCTGCTACGCCCTGCTCGCGATGTCGGTGAATCTCCTCTGGGGCTACACCGGTTTGCTCAGCCTCGGGCAGGCGCTGTTCTTCGCCCTCGGTGGCTACATGCACGGCATGTATCTCATGCGGATGATCGGCGACCTCGGGCAGTATCATAAACCGATCCCGGACTTCCTCGTCTTCCTCGGCTGGACGAAGCTGCCCGCCTTCTGGGAGCCGTTTTCCAACTTCCCCTTCGCGCTCACGATGGTGTTCCTCCTGCCGGGCCTGATCGCGTATGTGTTCGGCTACCTCGCGTTCCGCTCGCGCATCCGCGGCGTATATTTCTCCATCCTCACGCAGGCTCTCACCTACGCCGCCTCGATTTTATTTTTCCGCAACAATCTCCTCCTCGGCGGCAACAACGGCTTCACCGATTTCAAGTTCATCCTCGGCCACTCGCTCGTGGATCGCGAAACCGGCCCCGCCACCCTGCGCGGCCTCTACATCGCCACGGCGCTGACGTTGCTGGCCGTCTATCTCCTCTGCCGCTGGCTCAACGGCACCAAGTTCGGCCTCGTGCAGCAGGCGATCCGCGACGGCGAAAACCGTGTGCTCTTCAGCGGCTACGCCACCACGCACTACAAACTCTTCGTCTTCGTCCTCGCCGCCATGATCGCCGCCCTCGGTGGCGCGCTCTTCGTCCCCCAGGCCGGCATCATCAACCCCGAGGAGATGAAGGCGCAAAACTCCCTCGAAGCCGTAGTCTGGGTCGCCGTCGGCGGACGCGGCACGCTCATCGGCCCCATTCTCGGCGCCATCAGCATCAACCTCCTCAAGAGCTGGGCCTCGCGCGCCTTTCCCGATCTCTGGCTCATCATGCTCGGCGGGTTGTTCATCCTCGTCGTGCTCTTCCTGCCGGGCGGCCTCGTGAGCCTGCCAAAACGCCTCGCCCCGCTCTGGAAAAAACTCCGCGCGGCGCCGACGCCTTCGTCCGACTCTCAACCCTCAACGCTCAACTCTCAACTTCCCCGATGAGCTACCATCCGCTTCTCACCGTCGAGGACGTCTCGAAAACCTACGATGGCTTCAAGGCCATCACGAATCTCAACTTCTATCTCTTCCAAGGGGAGCTCCGCACCGTCATCGGCCCGAACGGCGCCGGCAAATCCACGTTCTTCGACCTCATCACCGGTCGCGCCAAGCCCGACAAGGGCAAGATCGAGTTCGGCGCCGATCCGGCCGCGAGCCACGATCTCACCGAGCTCAACGAATACGAAATCAACCGCCTCGGCATCGGCCGGAAATTCCAAACCCCGAGCGTTTACGTCGAGCACACCGTCTGGAACAACCTCGTGCTCTCGCTCAAGGGCCCGCGGGGCGTATTTGCCTCGCTGTTCCGGAAGCTCTCCTCGACCGACCGCGACCGTCTCGACGAATTGTTGAAACTCATCCGCCTCTCCGACAAACGCGACTGGAACGCCGGCCTCCTCGCCCACGGCGAAAAGCAATGGCTCGAGATCGGCATGTTGCTCGCCCAGGAGCCGAAAGTGCTCCTCGTCGACGAACCCGCCGCCGGCATGACCGACGAGGAGACGCATCGCACCGGCGAGCTGCTCATCGAACTCTCCGGCAAACACAGCATCGTCGTCGTCGAGCACGATATGGCCTTCGTGAAACAAATCGCCCGCGACAACCAAGTCACCGTCCTCCACCAAGGCACCGTGCTCTGCGAGGGAAAATTCGACGAAGTGCAGTCCAACCAAAAAGTCCGCGAGGTCTACCTCGGCCGCGGCAAACACGGCACGCGCTAGCCATGAACATCCAACGTCCAACCCCCAACCTCCAACTTCCAATTGAAGGCGGCAGTGCCGCCGGTAGCTCATTGGGCGTTGGACGTTCGATGTTGGATGTTGGGAGTTCGCCTCCTCTGCTGCGATTGGAGGCGCTTGAAACCGACATCGCCGGCTCCCGCATCCTGCGCGGCGTCAACTTCGAGGTAAACGCTGGCGAAGTCGTCGCGTTGATGGGCCGCAACGGCGTCGGCAAGACCACCACGCTCCGCACCATCACCGGCCTGCTCCCCGCTCGCGCCGGCACCGTCACCTTCGACGGCCACACGATCAACCGGCTCGCCCCCGATGTGCGCGCTCGCGCCGGCATCGCCTACGTCCCGCAGGGCCGCGACATCTTCCCGCATCTCACCGTCGAGGAAAACCTCCGCGTCGGCCTCGTCGTCCATGCTCGCGGCCGCGCCTCCGACCAGGAGGGACTCGAGCGCGTGTTCAGCCTTTTCCCCGTCCTCAAAGAAATGCTCGCGCGCAAAGGCGGCGTCCTCTCCGGCGGCCAGCAGCAACAGCTCGCCATCGGCCGCGCGCTCCTCACGAAACCGAAGCTCCTCATCCTCGACGAACCCACCGAAGGCATCCAGCCGTCGATCATCGACCAGATCGGCGACACGTTGAAAAAACTGAAAGCTCCCGCGGCTCCCGTCGAAGCCATCGACCGCGCCGCCAAGGACGTCGAGGCCATCAAGCACGCCGTGCAGCAGCTCAAGCAGGAGCACGCGCTCGCGATCCTGCTCGTCGAGCAATACGTCGATTTCTGCCGCGAAGTCGCCGACCGTTTTTATGCGATGGACCGCGGCACCGTCGTCGTCTCCGGCCCCATCGCCAGCTTGACCGACGAGGTGGTGAGGAAGCACCTACAGGTGTAAGGACTGAAAGGCTGAAAAACTGAAAGGCTGAACCCAAAAACTCCACGCCACTTTTTGCCTTTCCGTCTTCAGCCTTTCAGCCCTTCAGTTATTCAGTCCTTTTCCGCATGCACCTAACTCCCCGCGAACGCGAAAAGCTCCTCATCGTCACCGCCGCCGACCTCGCCCGGCGGCGCCAAGCACGTGGCCTGAAGCTCAACTATCCCGAGGCCATCGCGATCATCACCTACGAAATCATCGAGGGCGCCCGCGACGGCAAATCCGTCGCCCATCTGATGAGCTACGGCACCACGATTCTGAAAACCGACGACGTGATGGAAGGCGTCCCCGAGATGATCCACGACGTGCAAGTCGAAGCCACCTTCCCCGACGGCACTAAACTCGTCACCGTCCACAACCCGATCCGATGACCGTGAACATCCAACGCCCAACATCGAACTTCCAACCTCGAATGAAAACCCAGATTCCGAAACTCATAAACTTGGAAGTTGAGCGTTCGATGTTGGATGTTGGAAGTTCAGTTTTCCTCTCATGATTCCCGGTGAAATCATCGTGGCCGACGACGGCCCGCTCCCCGCCAACCTGAACCTCGCGACTCTCACGCTCGAAGTCGCCAACACCGGCGACCGTCCAATCCAAGTCGGCTCGCACTACCATTTCTTCGAGACCAACGAAGCCCTCCGCTTCGACCGTCCCGCCGCCCGCGGTTTTCGTCTCAACATTCCCGCCGGCACCGCTGTGCGTTTTGAAGCCGGCGACACCAAGGAAGTCGAACTCGTCGCCCTCGCCGGCACCCGCGAAGTCTACGGCCTCAACGCCAAAATCAACGGCCGCTTGGAAAAGGCTGAAAAACTGAAGAGCCTAAAGACTCAACCCGAAAAAAAACGCCGCTGACTTCGAGCCTCCTGCTTCAGCCCTCCAGCCTTTCAGTCCTTCAGCCCTTATGAAACTCACCCGCCGCCAATACGCCGAGATGTTCGGCCCGACCGTCGGCGACCGCGTGCGCCTCGCCGACACCGATCTCTTTGTTCAAGTAGAACGCGACCTCATCGCCGAGGGCGGAGGCTACGGCAACGAGATCAAGTTCGGCGGCGGCAAAGTCATCCGCGATGGCATGGGCCAGTCGCCAACCGCACTCGACAAGGACTGCCTCGACCTCGTCATCACCAACGCCCTGATCCTCGATCCCATCCTCGGCATCATCAAAGCCGACATCGGCATCAAGCACGGCCTCATCGTCGGCATCGGCCACGCCGGAAATCCCGGCATCCAATCCGGCCTCGGCTCCATCTACCCCGACCCGAAGACGAAAAAGAAAAACCCGATGGTCGTTGGCGCTGCCACCGAGGTCCTCGCCGGCGAAGGCCACATCATCACCGCCGGCGGCATCGACACGCACATCCATTTTATTTGCCCGCAGCAAATCGACGAAGCCATCAGCGCCGGCATGACCACGATGCTCGGCGGCGGCACCGGCCCCGCGACCGGCACCTTCGCCACCACCTGCACGCCCGGCACGTGGAACATGCACCGCATGCTCGAGGCCGCCGAATCCTACCCGATGAACCTCGGCTTCCTCGGCAAGGGCAACTGCGGCACCGCCGCCCCACTCCGCGAGCAAGTCCTCGCCGGCGCCATCGGCCTGAAACTTCACGAAGACTGGGGCACCACGCCCGCCGCCATCGACGTCTGCCTCGGCGTCGCCGACGAACTCGACGTTCAGGTCGCGATCCACACCGACACGCTCAACGAATCCGGTTACGTCGACGATACGATCCGCGCCTTCAAAGGCCGCACGATCCACACGTTTCACTCCGAGGGCGCCGGCGGCGGTCACGCGCCCGACATCATCCGCGTCTGCGGCGAGCCCAACGTCCTCCCTTCCTCCACGAATCCCACGCGCCCCTTTACGGTTAACACCATCGACGAGCACCTCGACATGCTCATGGTCTGCCACCACCTCGATTCGAAAATTCCCGAGGACGTCGCGTTCGCCGAGAGCCGCATCCGCGGCTGGGCGAGCCTGAATCCGTACAACCCGCGCGAGGCCTACGGTCACACGGTGGAGCTGAGCATCTATGTGCGCG
>JANYBX010000058.1 GCA_025360615.1 Opitutia bacterium | reverse complement strand
CCGCCGCAAACGACGGTGAGGGCGCGGCCGGGCCGAGGGCGGAGGTTGTGATAAAAACGGCGCGCGGCGGTGACCTGTTCGGAGACGAAGGCGGGGGCGGCGGGTGCCTGGCGCGAGACAGATGGCATCGAGAAGGCCACTGCGCCAGAGCGGCGGGGGGAGTTCAAGAATCGTTATGCCGGGGGGCAGGCATCCGCCGCTTCCGCGGGGCGCTCCCCTGAGAGGAGTCGCAGCGGCGGGTTAGGAATAACCCGCCCTACCTTCAGGCGGACTCGATGATGAGGTTCGCGTAGGGGATCGAGTCGCCGGTGCGGATCAGGCCGATCGCGCCAGGGACGCGTTTTTTGAAATCGACGTGCGGCTCGAAATCGAACGGGACGCCATCGAAGCGCTGGCGGAGGGCGGACTGGCGGGCGGCGTCGTTGTGCGCGAGAAATTCCTGCGCGGCCCACGCGCGGCCGATGACGAAGTTGGCGCGGATGGCGTCGACCACCTGCAGCACCGTGGGCACATCGGTGATGAGTGAAATGTCGACCGTCTCGATTTCGGGCCAGAAGGGAAAACCGCGATCGGCAATCACGAGGGTGTTCGTATGGCGAATGCGCGCGAGGAGTTCGAGCAATGCGGGGTTGAGGATGCCGGTTTTGAGCATGGCGCGAAATTGAGAAAACAGGGCGAGGCGGTCGAGGGATTTGTCCGCGTTTACGAACCGACCCCGCTGGGCGCGGTCTGCCACTGGATGCCGTCTCCTCGGAAATCTGCGCATCGCCCTTGGTATCGCCGTTTTTGGCGGCTGATTGTCACGGCGGTCGTGGTCTGCGGTGGCTTGGCAGTGTTGTCGCATTGGATCACCGTCGATCAAGTCCGGGACTACGCGGATCAGCTGAACCCGGTGCTCGCTTTCGCGCTGCTCGTGGTGCTGCCGCTCGTCGGATTTCCGGTGACGGTGTTGCACGTCGTCGCGGGGATGCGCTTTGGCACGGGGTGGGGGATCGCGCTGGTGGGAATCTCGATCATGCTGCAACTCCTCGCGAGCTACGCGCTGGTTCACCTGTTTCGCCGGAGGTTCACCCGTTGGTTGGGAGCGTTGCAGAAGCGCGTGCCGCAGACGGCGCACGGGACGATGTGCCTGTTCACGCTGCTCCTGCCGGGCGTGCCTTATTTTGCAAAAAACTACGTGCTGCCACTGCTCGGCGTGCCGCTACGGATTTACCTGCTGTGGTGTTTCCCGATTCATTTTGCGCGTTCGATTGTCGCCGTGGTGTTCGGCGACAAGAGCGACGACCTCACGCCGGGACGGATTCTGGGTCTGGTGCTTTACGGGCTGACGGTGGCAGGGGCTTCGTGGTGGATGTGGCGGCGGTTGCGCGCACAATTTGGAGATCGGCCAGCAACGGCAAATGGTCGGAAGCAACCCGCGTGAGATCGTTGCGCGGCACGGAGACCGCGAGCGTTTCAACCTGCGTTGAAACAAAAATATGATCGAGCCGCGCGAGGGGTTTGATCGAGCTGAAGGTCGGCAGAGCGGCGCGCCCCTGCTGCACATCGCGGAGACGTTTCGCGGCGAGGGCGTAGGGTGCGCTGCGCGGGAGGCAGTTAAAATCGCCGCAGAGAATAATCGGTTCCGACTCGGGGATGCTGCCGATCCAGTCTTTACCCAGCAGCATTTCCATCTGGAGAAAACGCTCGCGCACGCCGAGGCCGAGGTGCGTCGTGATGACGTTGACGGGATGACCGGCGACGAGCACGCGCGCCCAGATGGCGGAGCGCTGCTCCTTGAACCACGTGCGCGGATCGTGCGGCAGACGGGAGCGGTTGACGACCTCGATGGGCCAGTGGCTGAGGAGCGCGTGGCCGTAGTGCTCGTCGCCGCGCGTGACGGTGGGGCAAAACACGGCGTGCATCCCTAGTTCTTGCGCGATGAGGCTGGCCTGATCCTCGGCGCGCGAACGGCGGCGGCCGAGGTCGAGTTCCTGGAGCGCCACGATGTCGGGTCGGTGCTCGGCGATCGCGCGGGCGATCCGGCGCGGGGACACGCGGCCGTCGGTGCCGCGGCAGCCGTGGGTGTTGTAGGTCATCAGCCGGAGGAGCGGTTCGCTGACGGCGGCGAGCGGGACGGTGGGCAACGCCGCGCGACCGAGATGGTTTAACGCCGCGGCGCGGAGCGCACTGGGGCGGATGAAATGTTCCGCGCCCGCCGGCAGGCGCGTGCGAGCGGGCAGGAGCACGAAGCCTTGGGTCTCCATCGGGCCGAGACCGCCGTGGGCGCCGTGCTCGGGGGCAAAGGTCCACGGCGTGTCCCACGGGCTCCAGCCGAGCAGGATGAGATCGCCGGCGTGCGGGCTGGCCGCGAGGGCGGCGAGATCGCGGGCGATTTCGCCGCGCATCGCCTCGGGATGCGGCAGGAGCGAGGCGACTTCATCGGGCACACGTGTCGCGCCGCGCGCGTGAAACCACTGGATCGCGCCGGCTTCATCACGCATCAGCACGCCGGGCACATGCGCTTCCGCGACGAGCCGCTGCGCGAGCAGACGGCGCTGCGCATCGCTGAGCATTTGCTTGAAATAGAGATGCCCCACGGGGCCGAGCGCAGCCAGGACGAACGGGGCCTCCGGCTCCGGCTGGGTCGGCACGGGTGACGCGGCGGACGCGCGGCCTTTCGGACGGCGGAGACCGTGCGCGCGCCAGGACGGCGCGCGGCGCGAGGGAGGAGCAGAGGAAAACTTTTCGGTGAGGCCGAGGAAACCGGCGACGACGCGCTCGATTTCACCAGGGAATTCCACCGCCACTGATCGCGCGCGCTCCTGGCCGTGATCGGAAAACACCCACACGGCATAGTCGCGCCGCGTCGAACGATGCGCGGCGCGCACCATGCCTTTGATCGCGCGATCGATGCCGCGGAGCGACCAGAAGGCGAAGAGCGAGCCGGGGCCGCGGCGATGCGCGTGCTCGTCGTAGCCGACGAAATTCACGTGGACGATCGGGAGGCCGCGCGCGACGTCGACCTTTCCCCCGATGGTGATGAGCTCGCGCGCGCCGACGCCGATGAAGACGCGGGAGATCACCATGAAAAGTTCATGGAATGGATTTTCCCCTCTGGAAATTCCAAGAATGGCGTTCCAGAAGCCGATGGCGCTTTCGAGGATGAGCAGGCACGCGATGCGGAAGACGGCGGGAAGCTGGAGGAGGATGAAGACGAAAATATTTCGGATTTTCCCCGTGCGCCACATGTCGCCGAGGCCGTTGCTCGCGATGCAGAAATGGGCCTCCGGCTGGCCCGCGCCGCCGGTGTAGATGTTGGACCAGCTGCTGCCACCCGTGAGCAAGCCCTCGGCCTGCGCGGCGCACTGGGCCTCAAATTCCTTGGCGCTCTCCGGGGAGAACATGCGGATGACGCGTTTTTTTTCGCGGTCGAAAAAACTAAACGCGGGGACGGCCGCGCGGACGCCGTAGTAGAGCTCGGCCTGGACGGCGGGCGTGGTTGACGGCAGACCCGGATAAAAGGTGTGAAGGCCGTAGCCGTTGCGTTTCAAGAGCCGCTCCAGAAATGGCATGTAGCCGCGCGCGATGGCGCGCTCGAGCTGCGCGCGGGCGAACCCGTCGATTTGAATCAGCAAGAGGCCGGGCTGCTCGCTCGTGCCCTCGGAAGGCGTGAGGCCGAGGTGCTTGATCGCCCACTCGCTGCGGCTGAAGCGGCGGCGGAGGCGGTGAACGTAGGATTCGAGTTCGGCGAACATGCGTGAGAGAGCGCGCGCGCCGGTGGATTAAGATGCTTTCGCTTCGCGGCCGCCGAAGACGACGGAGACGACGGCTTGGGTGCGGGTGGAAATCAAATCCCATTCGAGGCTGAGGCGCTGGAGCATCGCGCTCCACGGGCTGAAATGGGTTTCGAGGCGTTCGCGTCGAGTTGCCTTGCGGACCTCCTCGTAGAACTCCAGCGCGAGGGCGGCGCAGTGTTCGCGGGAAAAATCCTGCGCGGTCGCGGTGGCTCCGCGTTCGAAGGCCCGGCGCAAGCGAGGCTCCGTGCGCACGCGCGCGAGATGTTTGGCGAAGCGCTCGGCGGAGGCGCTGGCGGGGAGCATGAAACCGTTGAGGCCGTCGCGCATCACCTCGCGCACACCGGAGGCATTCAGCGCGACGACGGGCAGGCCGGCCGCCATCGCCTCGGCGAGCACCATGCCTTGCGTCTCGCTCTTCGAGGCGAAGGCGAACACGTCCATCGCGCGATACGCCTCGTGCAGGGCGCGGCCGGTTTGCTTGCCGGCGAGAATCAGGCGCTCGCTGAGGCCGTGGTCGGCGAACGTTTTCTTGAGTTGTTCCTCGGAAGGGCCGCCGCCGACGACGAAGAAAATGGCGTCGGTTGTTTGCTTCAGGAAGAGGGCGACGGCGCGGGCGAGGTAGACGAGATTTTTCTCGGGTGCGAGGCGGCCGACGTGACCGACGACGAAGGTGCGCGGGGAGATCTTGAATTTTTTTCGGAAACGCGCGCCGTCGGCGGTGGCGAAAGATTTCACGTCGATGCCGGTGGGGACGACCTTGATGGGGACGGTGACGCCGCGTTGGCGGATGAGCTTCGCCAGACTTTCGCTCGGGGCGATGACGCCGTCGCAGAGATTCGCGAAGTGAGTCGGGAGGTTGATCGCGACCTCGCGGAGCGCGGGCGAGTCGAGCGGGACGTAGTGCGTGTAATCCTCGTAGCGCGTGTGGTGGGTGAAAATGATCGGGACGTTTTTGTTCGAGGCGATGCGGAGGGCGGTATCGCCGAGGAGGAACGGGTGGTGCGTGTGAATGAGGTCGGCTTTGAAGGCGTCGAGCCGCGCGGAGAGCGTGGCGGCGAGCGGGAGGCGGACGGAGAAATCGCTACCGTTGAAATTCTGGAGGGCGGCGACGCGCTCGACCATCGCCTCGGAACGCTTCGATGGCTGCTTGCCCTCGAATTGCGGCGCGACGACGAGCACGCCGTGGCCGGCCTTGCGGTATTCCTCGGCGAACGTGCTCACGGAGCGGGCGACCCCGCCGACGTGCGGCAGGTAGGTATTGGTCATCATGCAAATATTCATGGCGCGAGACGGACGGGAAGACGGGTGAGTTGAAACGTTTCGTGGGCGGAAGGGGTGGTGCGCTCCTGCGTGCCGAAGCCGGGTAGCGAAATTTCAATGCAGGGCGCAGGGCCGCGCCATTGGGCGTCGATGGCGACGCTCGCTCCCTGGGCGTGGGAAGAAACGCGAATCGTGACCGGGCCGAAGGGCGTGAGCGTGGGGCCGAAGGACGCGCCGTCGTCGCGCCACCACGTCGCGTGCAGACCGGAGGCGACGATGAGGCGGCAGGTTTCCTCGCGCACGAAACAGTTGCGGACCATGAGCGCCCACTCGGCGGCGGCCCACATGTGTTCGCCGTCGCCCATGCAGCCGCCGCCGGTGCGCGGATGAATCGCCTCGGGCCACTGGCCGGTCGGGGAGGCGAGCGCGGCGACGCGATCCATGAGTTGCCAGGTGGACTCGACGGCGCCGGCGCGCAGGCGGACCTGAGCGAGATGGAGCGTCAGGTAGGCGTTGATGCCGGAGTGAATCATGTTTTGGAAAAACGCGCCGTCGTAGCTGCTGTGGTCGCGGAGATAATCGGCGGTGCGGAGGATGCGTTCGTCGCCGGGTGGGAAAAGTTGCAGCGGATAATCCGCGACGAGCGAGCCGACGGCACCGGAATCCATGCGGCGTTTCGGCGAGGCGGGGATCGCGCCGGGGAAGCGGCGCTGCGGGCCGGAGGGGAAGGAGCGCTCGATGGTGGTGAGAAATTCCGTGGCCTCGGCGTCGCAGGCGGCGGCGTGTTGGGGGTCGCTTTTTCGGAGGAGATCGGCGGCGCAGCGCAGGCCGGCGACGGCCCAGAAATCATCCCAGTAATAAAAATCGTTCGGCCCGAGATGCTCGGCGCTGAAGCCCGCGGGCAGGAGGCGCGCCTCGGGTTTGGAGGGATCGGCGGGGAGGCGTTTGCGGGTGATCCAGCGCGCGCCTTTCGCGACGGCCTTCAGCCACTCGTCGGTGGGCGGCTCGCCGGTGAGGGTGACGAAACGATGATACATCCAGATGGCCTCGCCGTTGGAATCCCACTCGCCCTCCTGAGAGAGAAAATAACCGTCGCGGCGCTGACGTGGGGCGAACTCGGCGAGGACGCGGCGCGTGCGCTCGACGCCGCCGAGCGTGAGGAGGACATTCAACATGAACGCGGCGTCGCGAAACCAGAAGCGTTTGTAGGTGTAGGGGCCGGGATAAATCTCGGCGGGGGCGTGCAGGACGAGATTGGCAACGGCGAGATCGTAGAGCTGCTGGATGCGGTCATCGCCGATTTTGAGACGGGCGATCGTCGCCATCGCGTCGGGCCAGGACTTGGGGCCGGAAAAAACGGGACGTTTCTTCGAGTCGAGTTCGTTGAAAATCGGGACGCGGATGTGCAGGGGCTGCTCGCGCAGCACGGCGACGGGGAAGAGCGCGGCGGCGGTGGCGAGGCCAACGGGGCAGTTGACCTCGGTGGTGGTGTTGAGGAGTTCGCCGAGTCGGTGGGAGACGTCGCCGTCCTTGTAGACGGAGAGGAGATTGACGCCGGGCGCGCGGTCGAAGGCGACGGGATGGCGGCCGTTGACGAGCCAGTTGCGGGCGTCGGCGGACACGGCGATTTTGTCCACGAAGCTGATGCCCTCGGGATTGTAGGGGCGGAGGGCGACGGCGATGAAACCGGAGAGAGAACCGGAGGGGCGCACGGTGATGCAGCAGCAGGGTGCGCCGTTTTCGAGGGACAGGCTGACCTCGGTCGAGAGCGAGCGGTCACCGGCGAGCGCGGTGGAGCGGACGCGGAGGTTGTCCTCGAAGGAGAGGGTTTGCGCGAACTCATCGAGCTTCGACGAAAAGACGGGAGGGCCCTCGGTGGGCACGAGCCAGAAGTCGAGCGACCAGCCGTCGAAGAGCGGCGTGACGAGGCCGCGCGGATCGACGATCGGATAGTAGGGCACATCAGGGAGGCCGACGGCGGTCCAGTTGCGATGCGTGAGGTTGATATGACTGAAGGAGAACGCGCGCGGGATAAACGCATCGTCGGCGGGGTTGAACTGCCGCTCGACCCAGTAGGGCCAGACCCAGTCGAGGTTGTTTTGGATGGCCTTTGTGTTCACGAGGCCGCGCGCGTGGAAGAGCATGCCGGCGCGGAGGAGCTCTATGGGCTCGGCGACCTCGGAGGGCTGCGCGAAGCCGCGCATCTTCGCGAGCAGGCTCAGCGGATCGAGGAAGCCGTAGGCGCGAGCGGCGCGGGTGATGAGGAAGCGGGTGAACCAGGAGTGAAGCATGGAAGCGGAAGCGAGGAGGCGACGCTGGGTTTATTGTCCGCAAAATGCGGTGGTGGTGCCCGGGGGCGGGTGGTTTCGGGAGGGAACAAGCGAGAGCGAGCGTGAATGGGAGTGGGGTCGCGACCGGGTCCGCAGGGGTGCAACACCGGTCGGAGACCGATGCTACGGCGGAGGCGGAGGGAATCGGCTTTATGTCGCGGGGTGGGTGCGGCAGAGAGGGGGCGGGTTCCCTCCTTCATGTATTTCTACCTCGTCGCTTTCGGGCTGCTGTTGCACGTGCTCTTTTGGGGCGCGGGGCTGGCGTTGCTCGCGATGCCGAGGCCGTGGCGGAAATTTTGGGCGGTGCTGGCGGCGCCGGCGGGGTTCGCATTGCAATCACTCGTGGTGTGGGCGGGGGCGTATGCGGGGCTGAAGGGCACGAACAGTTATGCGTGGGTGAGCGAGACGGTGCCCGCGGCGCTGCTCGCGGTGGGAGTTTGGCGGCGAGGCGGCGGGGTGGTGCTGGAGGGGTTGAAAAAAATGCCCGCCGTCTGGCTCGCAACGGCGGTCTGTTTGGCGGCGCTCGTGCTGCCGCTGGCCAGGGCATCGAAGGGGCTGACCACGGCTTCGCTGGGAAGCTGCGATGCGGCGGACTACGCGGCGGGCGCGCGCGTGCTGATGGAATTCGCGCGGGGCGACCGCGAAGGGTTTCTCGGGCTGACGGAGGTGGAGCGGGTGATGTCGACGGATAATTTTTTCGATTTCTGGCTGCGACTGAATCATTTCACGCCGTCGGCGTTGATCGCGCTCAACGGCACGGTGCTGGACTGCGCGCCGCATGAGTTGACGGGGTTGATGACGATGGTGCTGCTGGCGGCGTCGTTGCCGCTGGTGTTTTGGCTGGCGCGCGCGGTGCTCGGATATGGCGGGCAGGTGAGCCTGGGCATCGCGGTGTTGTATGGCGTGAGCCCGATCACGTGGTATGCGGCGTGGCACGTGGCGATGGGGCAGCTGCTGGCGGCGCAGGCGATCGCGCTGATCACGTGGGCGGGGATCGCGCTGTGGCGAGGGCGGATGGAGTGGCGGCGCGGGGTGGCGTTTGGCGGCGTGCTGGCGGTCGGCTATGCGCTGGTGCTGGGGAGTTATAATTTTATTTTGCTCGTGTGTCTCGTGCCGGCGGTGGCGTATGCGGGCGGGGTCGCGGTGTGGCGCGGGGAGTGGCGGCGGCTGGGGCGGTGGGGGCTGTTGATGCTCGCGCCGCTAGCGCTGTGCGGCGTGATTTTCTGGGAGCGCGTGGCGGGGCTGGCGGAGCGGTTCGCGCTGTTCCAGACCTATGATTTCGGCTGGAAAATCCCGGCGCTTTCGCCGGAGGGTTGGCTCGGGATGGTCATGAATACGGGGCTCGGGCCGCTGGCGGCGGGGCCGCGGGTGGCGCTCGTCGCGGCGGTGGCCGGGCTGCTAGGAGTGGCGCTGGTGCGCGGGGCGAAGCGCGGGCGGCGGAGCGCGTGGGCGATGGTGAGCCTCGCGGTGCCGGCGCTGCTGGGCTACGGTTATCTCAATTTGCGCGGCGTGCGGCTCGGCACGAATGCGAGCTACGACGCGTATAAGATTCTCGCGGTGTTTTATCCCGGCGTGCTGGCGGCGCTGTTTTACTGGGTTACGCTCGGCGCGCGAGGCTGGGCGCGCGGCGGGGCGGTGGTTTTTGGCGCGGTGATTCTCGCGCTGAATTTGCGGGTGGCTTATCGCTTTGCGAACCGGATGGAAAGCCCGCCGCTCATCGTGGGGCGCGAATTGGTGGAGCTGAAAAAAATCGAGGGAATGGCTGAGGTGGGTTCGCTGAACATGCTCGTGCCGGACATGTGGTCGCGGCTGTGGGCCAACGAATTTCTGCTGCGGAAACCGCAGTATTTTGAAACGCACACCTACGAAGGACGGCTGAACACGGCGCTGCGCGGCGAGTGGGATTTGAACGGCGGGCTCGTGCAGGTGATGCTGCCCGAAGGGGGTTCCCGGCGGATCAACGGGGAGTTCTCGCTGGCGCGGACGGGCAGCCCGTATTTTTTGCGCGTGCGGCTGGGCGACGGCTGGCACGACCTGGAGCGCCTGCCGCGCGGGTCCACCCGGTGGAGTTGGACGAAAGGCGACGCGTCGTTGCGGATTGAAAACCCGCAGGCCCGGCCCTTGCGAATCGCGTGTCATTTCAAGGCGCGCAGCGAGGTGGAGCGCGATCTCCAGTTCTGGTTGAATGGAAAGCGCGTGCGCACCGGCAAGGTCGGCCGGGAATTGAAGCTGGTGAACATACCGGAGTTCACGATTCCGCCCGGAAGCAGCACGCTGGAGCTGAAATCAAGCGTGCCGCCGACGCGGCCCGATGGGGGAGACACGCGCCCGCTGGGCTTCGCGGCCTATGAGATCAGGATCGAAGTGCGGGCGGATGCGGAGGCGCGGGAAGAGTGATTTTCGAGTTGGCGCGCGGGCGGCACAGGCTGTTCTCTGGCGGTCCAACATGGCTGCCCCGCATAGTTTTCGCCGCGCGTTTTCCGGGAAGCGCGTGCTCATCACGGGCGGGCTGGGCTTCATCGGATCGAACCTGGCGCGGGCACTCGTGGCGCTGGATGCGCGAGTGACGATCATCGACAGCATGATTCCCGAATACGGCGGGAATCCGAGGAACTTGGCGGGGATCGCGTCGCAGGTGAAAGTTCATCGCACGGATGTGCGCGAACACGCGGAACTCGCGCGGCTCGTGCGGCGGCAGGATTTTTTATTCAACCTCGCCGGGCAGACGAGCCACATGGACTCGATGACGGACCCCGAGACGGATCTGGAAATCAACTGCCGGGCGCAGCTCGCTTTGCTGGAGGCGTGCCGGCTGCACAACCCCGGCGTGCGAATCGTCTTCGCGAGCACGCGGCAAATCTACGGCCGGCCGGATTACGTGCCGGTGGATGAGCGGCACCCCGTGCGGCCGGTCGATGTGAACGGGATCAACAAGGCGGCGGGCGAGGGTTTTCACCTGCTGTATTCGCGGGTACACGGGATTCGCGCGACGGCGCTGCGGCTGACCAACACCATCGGGCCGCGGATGCGCGTGAAGGACGCGCGGCAGACTTTCGTGGGCGTGTGGATTCGCCGGTTGATCGAAGGCGAGGCCTTTGAAGTTTGGGGCGGCGAGCAGCGGCGCGACTTCACCTACGTGGACGACGCGGTGGAGGCGTTTTTGCTCGCGGCGGCGCGCGAAGAGGCGGTCGGGGAAATTTTCAACCTGGGCGGCCCGCCCCCCGTGACGCTGAACGAGCTGGCGGAGCTGCTCGTGGAGATCAACGGCGGCGGGAGCTTCGTGGTGCGGGATTTTCCGGGTGAGCGGAAGAAAATCGACATCGGCGACTACTACGCGGACGACCGGCTGATCCGAAAAAAACTCGGCTGGAAGCCCCGGACGGATTTGCGCGCGGCGCTCGAGCAGACCGTCACGTTTTACCAGCGGGAGCTACGGCACTACGTGTGAGGTTCGGTTGGCGGCGGAGAAGCTTGGTGTGACTAACTCGGCAACCAACCAAGCGTCAGGCGGCGGAATTTTTAGCCGCAAAAAGGCGCAAAAATTTTCGATGGCTGCGAATGGGCTCGTCAGCGCGCCGATAGGCGCAATGGAGACTGGGCGGGAGCCACGGATTTTCCTGCGCCTTTTTGCGGCCAACTATCCGGATAAGATCGGGGAGCGGGGTTTTCTTGCGCTCGGGGGATTCTTTGGCGGCTAATGATGGCGATGGCCGACCCCGCACTCAGTTTTGTGATTCCGCTCTACAACAGCGCTGAGACAATCGGGCCGTTGGTGAAGGCGATCGAGGCGCTCGTGGTCGAGGGCGGGCACGAGATCGTGCTGGTGAACGACGGGAGCCGCGACGCGACGGCGGCGGTTTGCCGCAAGCTGGTGATCGAGGCGCGGGTGCCGGTCATTTATCTCGAGCACGCGCGGAACTACGGCGAACACAACGCCGTGCTCACGGGTTGGCGCCGCGCGCGAGGGGCGCACATCGTGAATCTCGACGACGACGGGCAGAATCCGCCGGGGGAAGGGGTGCGGATGTGGAGCCACGCGCGGACGACGGGGCTGGACGTGGTGTTTGGCCACTATGCGGTGAAGCAGCACTCGGCGTGGCGAAATGCGGGGAGCTGGTTCACGAACCGGATGACCGACTGGGCGCTGGACAAACCGGCGGGTTTTTATCTTTCGAGTTTTCGCTGCGTGTCAGCGTTTGTGGCGCGCGAGGTGGCGGCGCACACGGGGCCGCTGCCCTATATCGACGGGCTGATTTTGCAGGTGACGCAACGCATCGGCTCGATCGAGGTGCGGCACGAGGAGCGCCACGCGGGGACCAGCGGCTATACGCTGCGCCGGCTCGTGCGACTGTGGCTGAGCGCGTGGGTGAATTTTTCCGTGCTGCCGCTGCGGCTGGCGACGGTGCTGGGCCTCGTGATGGCGGTGACGGGAATGGTGGGCTTCGGCGTGGTGCTTTACCTGCGACTGATGGATCGCGGGCCGCAGTTTGGCTGGGGATCGCTGATGGCGGCGCTGCTGGTTTTTTCCGGGACTCAGCTCGTGCTGCTGGGACTCATCGGCGAATACATCGGGCGGATGTTTCTGGCGGTGAGCCAGCGGCCGCAATCGGTGGTGCGCGAGGTTTTGCGCGGCGGGGAATAGCGGACTACGCGAGAAGCTGGGTCCACCGGGCCAGCTCAAGCTCGATGTTGGCGTGGACGCCGGCAAACGCGGCGATCGGGGCCGTGCGGCGCAGATGCAGGAGATACCAGAGGACTTGGCGCGCGTCGGCTTGATCGGGGAAATCGCGCGGGTCACGCAGGTGGGTTTCGAAGTGGTGGCGACACCAGGCGGGGACGGCGAGAGGGATGAGGGTGTCGCGCCAGCGGAGGACGAGGCGGAGGGTGTTGGCTTCGTCGCGGAGTTTGCGGCCGGGGGATGAACTGATGTGGTGGCGGACCGTGCTGGCGAGAGCGACGGCGTTAACGCGGCCGGCGGCGCGGGCGCGGAGGCAGAGGTCGATGTCTTCGCAGCCGTTGATGAAGATTTCATCGAAACCACCGAGCTGCTGCCAGAGATCGCGACGAAGGAGGACGCAGGCACCGGTCACCGCGGCCACTTCGCGATGGGAGCGGGGCGCGAGGCGAAGGGAGAAGGGCAGGGTGCGGAGGTGTTCGGGTTTGCCCTGATGGTTAATGGCGATGCCGGCATGGTCGAGGGCTCCGGTGGCGGCGTCGCGTTGGAGATTGCCAACCAGTCCGGCGTGGGGGCCGAGGGCGCGGTGCGTGGCGAGCATGGGCTCGAGCCCGCGCGGGGTGAGAATGAGGTCGTTGTTGAGCAGGGCGAGAAACTCGCCGGTGGCGAGGGCGGCACCGTGGTTGTTGGCGGCGGCGTAGCCGAGGTTGCTCGGGTGGAGGATGACGCGGATGGCGGGATCGGCGCGAAGGGTTTCGAGCCACGCTCGCGTGCCATCGGTGCTGGCATCGTCGACAAAGATGATCTCGTGGGCGAGGCCGGGCGGGAGCGTGGCGCGGAGCGACGCGAACATCGCCTGCGTGAGCGGCAGGCAGTTGAAGAGGGGGATGATGAAGCTGACCTGCACGGCGACGAGAGAGTGGCGCAAAGCAGGCAGAAAATTTCAGGGGCTCCGATGAAAATCTCGGGCGTGGGGATGGGGCGAATGGGACGGCGGCGGCGGCGGTGCTTTTCGCGGGCGGGGGATGGGCGGCGGTATGAGACGCCCAATTTTTCGGAAAGCCGGTCGGAGACCGGCTCTACTTTCGGGAGCGGTTGGGGGAGGCCGCGCGGCCAATGCGGATCAGGACTCGGCGAGGAGCTTTTTGAGGTAGGCGCCGTAGTTCGACTTGCCGAGTTTCGCGATGCTGGCTTCGAGTCCGGCGCGGGTGAGCCAGCCTTGGCGGAAGGCGATTTCCTCAAGGCAGGCGATCTTCAGGCCCTGGCGGTTTTCGATCACGGAGACAAACTGGCCGGCCTCCAGGAGAGAATCGTGCGTGCCGGTATCGAGCCAGGCGGTGCCACGGCCGAGGAGTTCGACGTGGAGGTCGCCGCGCTCAAGGTAGAGGCGGTTGAGATCAGTGATCTCGAGTTCGCCGCGCTTGGAGGGCTTGAGGCCGCGGGCGAGGGCGATGACGTCGGCGTCGTAGAAATAGATGCCGGGGATGGCGTAGTTGGACTTTGGTTGCGCGGGTTTTTCCTCGAGGGAAACGACGCGGCCATCGGGCGCGAACTCGACGACGCCGTAGCTTTTCGGATCGGCGACGTGGTAGCCGAAGATGGTGGCGCCGGTGGCGCGGGCGCTGGCGCGTTCGAGGGATTTTACCAAGTCGTGGCCGTAGAAAAGATTATCGCCGAGGACGAGGGCGGCGGATTCGCCCTTGAGGAAGCCGACGTCGGCGGCGATGTGGAAGGCTTGCGCGAGGCCGTCGGGGCTGGGCTGCTCAGCGTAGCTGAGGGTGATGCCGAATTGCGAGCCGTCGCCGAGGAGGCGGCGGAAGAGCGGGAGATCGGTGGGCGTCGAAATGACGAGGATTTCCCGGATGCCGGCGAGCAGCAGGACCGACAGCGGATAGTAAACCATCGGCTTGTCGTAGACGGGCATCAGCTGTTTGGAGACCGCGATGGTGAGGGGATAGAGCCGGGTGCCGGAGCCGCCGGCGAGAATGATGCCTTTACGATTCATAGGAGGAGTGCCCGCGAAAGACGCTAAAGGGGCGAAAAAAAAGAAAGTTTTGTTGGAGAGTATTTGCGGGCGATCAGGTTTTGATTCCGAGGCGTTCGCGAGCGTAGGTGCCGGAGGTGATGGCGGCGGCCCAGGGGCGGTGGGCGAGATACCAGTCGACGGTTTTCTCGATGCCGGTATCGAAATTTTCCTTGGGCGACCAGCCGAGTTCGCGGCGGATTTTCGCGCTGTCGATGGCGTAGCGGCGGTCGTGGCCGGGGCGGTCGGCGACGTAGGTGATCTGGGAGATGTAGGGCTGGCCGTCGGAGCGCGGGGATTTTTTATCCAGGATCGCGCAGATGCGTTGGACGATTTCGAGGTTGGGGCGCTCGTTGAGGCCGCCGACGTTGTAGGTCTCGCCGACGCGGCCTTTTTGGAGGACGAGCCAGATGGCGGCGGCGTGATCCTCGACGTAGAGCCAGTCGCGGATCTGCTGGCCGTCGCCGTAAACGGGGAGCGGTTTGCCCTCGAGGGCGTTGAGAATCATCAGGGGGATGAGTTTCTCGGGGAAGTGATACGGGCCGTAGTTGTTCGAGCAGTTGGTCGTGAGCGTGGGCAGCTTGTAGGTGTGCTGGAAGGACCGGACGACGTGGTCGCTGGCGGCTTTCGAGGCGGCGTAGGGCGAGTTGGGCTCGTAGGGGCATTCCTCGTTCCAAGGTGCGTCATTGGCGGCAAGGGTGCCGTAAA
>JANYBX010000046.1 GCA_025360615.1 Opitutia bacterium | reverse complement strand
GGTTCGGGTCCGTGGATTCCGCGGACGGCGCCAAGCGGGACGCACCGGGAGGTCCGTCCCCCGCCAGAGCCGGCGCCACGCGAGCATCGAGTGGAGCGAGATTAAACGGGCTCCACGCCACGGGCACGGCGAACGGAATGAGGAGCCGTGCCGCGAGGGCGATCCAGGCCCAGAATAGCACGCGCGCTGGCACGAGCCGGCGCAACCCGCCGCGCAAAACGAGGAGAAGAACGATCAGCCACGAAGCCCGCCACGAGGTTTCGAGGAACGAGCGGAAGAGGGTTTCGGTCGGGCTCATTTCCGCGCCTTCTTTTTCTTCAACAGGAGTTCGAGTTCGCGAATCTCATCCGCCGACAACTCCGCGTTTTCGCAGAAATGGAGCATGAGATCGCCGGTCGCGCCCCGGAAGACGCGCTGCAGAAAAGAATCGCCCTCGATCCGCACGGATTTCTCACGGGCCACGCGGGCGGTGTAGACGTAGGCCTTCTCTTGTTTGTCGGCGGCCAGCACGCCTTTGTCCACGAGACGGGTGAGGAAGGTGTTCACCGTTTTCTGTTTCCAGCCGTGGCCTTTCGGCAGCGCCTCGAAGACTTCGGCCGCGGTCAGGGATTGCTTTTCCCAGACGACGTTCATCACTTCCCACTCGGCGCTGGAAATTTTTTGCGGCATATGTCCTACAGGTGTAGGAGATACGTCCTACGGTTGTAGGACATCAAGCCTTATTCTTGGGAATTTCACCGGCGACGGGCGCCTGAGACGCGCGGCTCAGCCCTTCACCGCGGCGAGCACGATGCCCGGCGTGAGCAGCTCGGGCAGGAGGACGGGCTCGGCCTTGCCGGGGAGCCAGACTTGGTTGAAGGGCACGGCGCTGCGTTGGTATTTCGCGAGCTCGGCGGTGATCTGAGGGTCCTTGTTGGTCCAGTCGCCGCGGAGCGTGGCGATTTTTTGGTCGCGGAAAAATTTCAAGACGTCCTCGGAATGGAAGACGATTTTCTTGTTGGTCTGGCAGGTGGCGCACCAGCGCGCCGTGAAATCGACATAGATGGTGCGGCCCTCCGCCTGAAGTTTCGCGACGGCCTCGGGGCTCCATTTTTCCCAGACGACATCGGTGGGCGCGGGCGGCGTGGGCCAGCCGGTCCAGGCGCCCAGCGCGAGCACGGCGGCGCCGGCAATCACGCCGAAGCGGGCGCGGGCGGGCTTCGCGCCGGGGGCCGTGTATCGGCCGTAGATCCACGCGCCGAGCGCGATGAGCACGAGACCGAAGAGCGCCATCAGCGAGCCGCTCTCGCTCGTCTGGCCGGCAAGCACCCACGCCAGATACGCGACCGTCGCGTAGAGGGGAAACGCCATGAACTGTTTAAACGTTTCCATCCACGCGCCGGGGCGGGGGAGGATTTTCACGGCGGCGGGAAAAATCGAGAGCAGCAGATACGGCGTGGCGAGGCCGATGGCGATCGCGGTGAAAACGGCGAACGACTCGACCGTGCTGAGCGTGAGCGCGGCGCCGAGGGCGGGCGCGAGAAACGGCGCGCTGCATGGCGTCGCCACGACCGTCGCGAGCACGCCGGTGAAGAACGAGCCGGCGAGGCCGGATTTCGTCTGGAGGTCCGAGCCGACGCCCATCACCGAGAGGCCGAACTCGAAGACGCCGCTCATGTTCATCGCGAAGATGAGCATCACGGCGGCGAGGCCGAAGACGAAGACGGGCGATTGGAGTTGGAAGCCCCAGCCGAGCTGGTCGCCGCCGGCGCGCAACACCGCGAGCACGGTGGCGAGCGTCCAAAAGGAGAGCAGCACGCCGAGCGCGAAGACGAGCCCGTGCGCGACGACCTTGCTGCGCTCGTGGCCGGACTGGTTCACGAAGCCGAGGATTTTGATCCCGATCACGGGGAAAACGCAGGGCATCAGGTTCAGGATGAGCCCGCCGACCAGCGCGAGGAGCAAGGTTGCGGCGAGCGAAGCGGGGGCTGCGTTGACCGGCTTTGAGTTTTTGGTTTCAGGTTTCGAGTTTGCAGTGACGGAGGCGAAGGGAGTTTCCACGCGCAGGCCGCGGAGCGAGCCATCGGCGAGCCAGCCGGTTTCGCTCGTGAGCACGCCGAGGAGTTTCGGTGCGTCTTTCGGGCCGTCGGCGGAAATCGGTAGGGTGAGGGCGAAGCCGCCGTTGCCGTCGGGTTTCGTGATTTGCGGGAGTTCGTAGGCGATGAGATTGTCGTCGGAGAAAAAGTGCAGGTCGGCGGGGGCGGAAGCCCGACCAGCGGTCGGGCCTACCGGGGAGACGGCGAGGATGATGTTTTTGGCATCGCGACTGGCGGAGATTTTCCACGCAGCATCGGCGCGCGGGAGGCCGGCGAGCACGGCGGCGAGACGCGGGCCGAAGGTCGGATCGGGCGCGGCGTGCGCGGCGACGGGGAGCGCGAGTTTCACGGGGGAGTTACCCGGCATGCAGACTTCCTCGCACATGAGCCATTCGGCGGAGGCTTTCAGTTCGACGGTGGTGCCGGGTGCGAGATCGGCGGGCGGAGTGAGCGTGACGGGGAGGAGCAGATCGCCCTCGTAGCCGTGGCCGACGACGGTGCCGGTGCGGTCTTTTAAAACTTTCGGCGCGGGCCACTGGATGTCGCCGGCGGTCCAGCCGGGCGGGAGCGACCATTTGATTTCGGTGACGAGGCCGGTGCCGGGGTTGAGCCAGTAGGTGTGCCAGTGGGCGTCATGGATGAGGCGCAGGGCGACGGTGAGGGGCTGGCCGGGCTGGATGGCGATGTCGGCGGCGACGAGCGAAGCCTGCACATGCGAGGTGGCGGCGCGCGCGGCGGGGAGGAGCGGGGCGAGTGCGAGTGCGCAGCAGACGAACAGGCGGGAAACTTTCATGGGGGAAGTTGAGATGGAAAAGAGAGAGGGGCAAACTCGGCGGTTTCTTCCCGGTGGGGCAGAGTGGGCGAAGAAATGCAGGTGGCGAAGCAAAGAAGGTAACGTGGCAGTTACCGACGAGCCGGCGGGCTTGCGCCGGAGGCGGCGGTGAGCAATTTCGCGCACGATGAAGACACGCATGTTTGGAAACTCCGGCCTCGCGGTCGGCGAAATTGGGCTCGGCACCTGGCAGATCGGGGGAAACTGGGGCGAGGTCACCGAGGAGACGGCGCTGGCGACGTTGCGCGAGGCCCACGAGGCGGGAACGACGTTTTTCGACACGGCGGACGTTTACGGTGGCGGCCGGAGCGAGACGTTGATCGGGAAATTTTTGAAGGAGACGCGCGCGGCGGTGTTCGTGGCGACGAAGTTGGGGCGCTCGGGCACGCCGGGCTGGCCGGGAAATTTTACGCGCGAGGTCGTGCGGCAGCACACGGAGGCGTCGCTGAAACGGCTGGGCGCCGAGCGCGTGGATCTCACGCAGCTGCACTGCGTGCCGATGGAGGTGATGGAGCGCGGGGAGATTTTCGAGTGGCTGCGCGAGCTGCAGCACGAGGGGAAGATCGGGGCCTTCGGCGCCAGCGTGGAATCGATGGACGAGGCACTCGTGTGCCTGCGCCAGCCGGACCTCGCGTCGCTTCAGATTATTTTTAATATTTTTCGGCAGAAGCCGATTCACGCGCTCTTTGCGGCGGCGAAAAAACAAAACGTGGCGCTGATCGTGCGGCTGCCGCTGGCGAGCGGATTGCTCGGCGGCAAGATGAGCGCGGCGACGACGTTCGACGCGAGCGACCACCGGAATTTCAACCGCGATGGGCAAAGTTTTAACGTGGGCGAGACTTTCGCCGGCCTGCCTTTTGCGAAGGGCGTGGCGCTGGCCGATGCGCTCAAGCCGCTCGTGCCGGCGGGCGTGACGCTGCCGGAGATGGCGCTGCGGTGGTGTTTGGATTTCGAGGCGGTGAGCGTGGTGATCCCGGGGGCGAAAAATCCGGCGCAGGCGCGGGGGAATGCGCGGGCGTCGGCGCTCCCGCCGCTGGGGACGGCGTTGCACGCGCGGCTGGTGGAATTTTATGCGCGGGACGTGGCGGCGCACATTCGCGGGGCGTATTGAGCGGCGCGTAATGGGAGCGTAATTTCGCGGGTGGTAGGATGGGCCTGACGCCGGACATTCCGTTCGGCTCAACCCATCCCAGAGATCCATGAAAACATTCCGTCTCCTCCTCGCCGCCGGCTTGCTCGGCGTTAGCAGCCTGGCGTTCGCCGCCGAAAAACCCGAAAAATCTGAGAAGGCTGAGAAAAAGGAAGCGCCCTCCGCGATCGGCTCGATCAGGCCCACGGGCGATCCCAAATCGAAGGATCTGCCGGCGCTCGCGAAGATCACGTTCGAGACGGCCCTCGCCGCCGCGCTCAAGGCCGCTCCCGGCGCGGTGATCAAGGCCGAGCTCGAGATCGAGGACGGCAACCTGCAGTATTCGTTTGAGATCGTCGGGGCGGACAAATCCGTGACCGAGGTGGAGATCGACGCAGGCAACGGCAAGGTGCTTGGCGTGGACAAAGACTAGGAGTTGAACTTCCCTCGCTCGCACGTCGCGCGCTACGTCGCGCGACGTGCGATTTCATTTTATGCGCCTGCTCCTCGTCGAAGATTCCCCACGGCTCCAACGCAGCGTGGCGACGGCGTTGCGGCGCTCGGGCTACGCGGTGGACACGGCGGGTGACGGCGAGGAGGGGCTCTGGCTCGCGGAATCGAACGCCTATGATGTCGCGATCCTTGATTTAATGTTGCCGAAGATCGACGGCCTCGAGGTGTTGCGAAGGTTGCGCGCGGGCGGACGCGACACGCACGTGCTGTTGCTGACGGCGCGCGACACGGTGGCCGATCGCGTGCTGGGGCTCGAGGCGGGCGCAGACGATTACCTCGTGAAACCGTTCGCGCTGGAGGAACTTCTCGCACGCGTGCAGGCGCTGTGTCGCCGCGCGTATGGGACGAAGAAAAATCTGCTCGTCGTCGGGGATCTGGAGATCGACACACTCGCGCACGCGGCGCGGCGCGCGGGCCGGCGGATCGAACTCGCCGCGCGCGAATACCTGCTGCTGGAATATCTCGCGCGGCGGCGGGGCGAAGTCGTTTCCCGCACGGAAATCGAGGCGCACATCTACGACGGGCAGGTGGACCCGATGAGCAACGTCGTGGACTCGGCCATTTGCCTGTTGCGCAAAAAAATCGGCACGGCGAACGACGCCCCGCTGATCCACACGCGCCGCGGGCTGGGCTACGTGCTGGAGGCTGGAGTGGCGAGCTGACCGCAAAAACGACATGAGCCGCAGATGGGAAAATGAAATCGAGGCAGGGCGGGTTATCCTTAACCCGCCGCTGCGACGCGGGCTGGTCGCGGGGGCTGAGCGCAACCGGCGCGTGAGGCCGTTCG
>JANYBX010000036.1 GCA_025360615.1 Opitutia bacterium | reverse complement strand
CGCGGCCGGCGCGGTGGTCGGCAAATTTTTGCTGAATGAAATTTGGGTCGAGGCCGGGGGCGGGCGCGGTCGAGGGAAGGGTGAGCGTGCCGTCTTTGAACCACGCGCCGATGGGAACGCCGAAGCCTTTTTTCTTTCGGTAAAGCACGTCGGCGGGGAGCACGGGCTCGAGGGCTTTTTTCAGGATGTACTTCGTTTGGCCGGCGCGGAATTTCCACGCGGCGGGGATGCGGCGCGCAAAATTAACGAGGTCGAGATCGAGAAATGGCGCGCGCGCTTCGAGGCCATGCATCATCGTGGCGCGGTCGATTTTCACGAGGATGTCGTCCTGCAAATAGAGCTTCGTATAGAACTGAAGCGTGCGGTCGATGAGATTTTCCTGCGCGCAGGATTCCCAGGCGGCGATGGCTTCGGAGTAAACGTCGTCGAGGGCGGTTGGCTCCTGAAAGAGTTCGGTGAGTTCAGTGGCGTCGAGCGGAGCCATCCACACGGGAAGCCAGAGTTTTGACGGATGACTGAGGCCGCGGAGGGTGCGCTTGAGCTTGAAATCGAAGCTCATGTTGCGGTGCGAAACGGGGAGGCGTGCGGCGAGGAGGCGGATGGCTTGGTGGATGGGGCGCGGGAAGAATTTTTGGTAGCGCTCAGCCTGGCGCAGCGCGCGGAACGGATCGTAGCCGGCGAAAAGTTCGTCGCCTGCATCGCCGCCGAGGGCGACTTTCACGTGCTGGCGGGTGAAGGCGCTGAGGAGATATGTCGGCAACAGCGAGCTGTCGCCCATCGGCTCATCGAGTCTTTGCGCGATGGTGGGGAGGACCGGGTGGGCTTTCGCGATGGAGAGGATTTCGACGTGGTGGTCGGTCTTGAAGAGATCGGCGACGCGGCGGGCGTGGGCGGATTCGTCGAAGGATTTTTCTTCGAAGCCGATGCTGAAGGTTTTCAGTTTTCCCGCCGGAACGTGACGCGAGGCGAAGGCGGTGATCGCGGAGGAGTCGATGCCGCCGCTCAGGAAAATGCCGACGGGCACGTCGGCGACGAGACGGCGTTGGACGGCGGTGTCGAGGCGGGCGCGGAGTTCCTCGCCCCAGACGCGCTCGGGATCAGTGGGGATTTCCGAACCGACGAAAGGCTCGATGACGTAGTCCCAGTATTTTTCGAGGCGCGGGGTGAGCGAGGGATCGTCGACGTCGAGGGTGAATGAATGGCCGCCGGGAAGCTTGAAAACGTTTTCGAGGATCGAGTGCGGCGCGGGGATGTAGCCGTAGGCGAAATATTTTTTCAGGGCGCGGCGCGAGAGCGTGATGCTGACGGCGGGGTGGGCGCGGAGGGCGGTGAGTTCGGAGCCGAAGACGAAGGCGCCGTTTTGAGCAGAGTAGAAAAAAGGTTTTTTGCCGAAGCGGTCGCGACTGCCGAAAATTCTGCCGGCGGCGCGGTCGTAGATGACGAAGGTCCACATGCCGTTGAGGCGGCGCGGGAGCTCGGAGCCCCATTCGCGATAGCCGAGGAGGAGGACCTCGGTGTCGGAGTGGTCGGTCTGAAACTGGTGGCCGCGGGCGACGAGTTGGGCTCGGAGTTCGGCGAAGTTGTAGATCTCGCCGTTGAAGATGATGACGAGGCCGCCGTCGGTGGTGACCATGGGTTGGTGACCGCCGGCGAGATCGAGGATGGAGAGGCGACGCTGGCCGAAGTGGACGGCGCGGGGGCTGTCGCTCCAGTAGCCGCTGTCGTCAGGGCCGCGGTGGGCGAGCGCATCGGTCATGCGCCGGAGATCGGTGGAGCTGCCTGTGCCGATGAAGCCCGTGATGCCGCACATGGGTGGGCGTCAAATCGCGTCGGCGCGCGGCTTCAGGTTGTCGGTGCGGTCGATGAGGTAGGTCGGTTTGTCCTGCGATTCGTGGTAGATGCGGATGCTCAGCTCGGCGAGCAGGCCCATCAACACGCAGAGGACGGCGACGAGAAAAAGCGTGCCGCTGACGAGGGGCAGCGGAGTTTCGATAAAGGATTTGTGGTGAAAAAATTTCTCGTAGAAAGCCCACAGCGCGGCGCCGACACTGCCGGCGAAACTGACGATGCCGCAGCCGCCGAAGAGATACATGGGCTTTTGTGAGTAGCGCTGGAGAAACCAGACGACGGAGAGATCGCAGAGCACTTTAAAGACGCGCTCGAGGCCGTACTTCGAGGTGCCGTGCAGGCGCGCTTGGTGGCGCACGGGGACCTCGGCGAGGCGCGCGCCGCTGAGCACGGAGTAGATGGGAATGAAGCGGTGCATCTCGCCGTAGAGGTGCACGTGGCGGATGATATTTTTCCGGTAGGCTTTCAGCGAACAGCCGAAGTCGTGGAGCTTCACGCCGGTGGTCGCGGAGATGAGGCGGTTGGCGAGCACGCTGGGGAGATTGCGCTTGATGGCGTTGTCCTGCCGATCGGAGCGCCAGCCGGAGACGACGTCGAACCCTTCATCGAGCTTGGCGAGGAGCATCGCGATGTCGTCGGGGTCGTTCTGCATGTCGCCGTCGAGCGTGACGATGACGTCGCCGGTGGCGTGGTGAAAGCCGGCGACAAGCGCGGTGGTCTGACCGTAATTGCGACGCAGGTGAATGCCGCGAAAATTTGGATGGGCAGCGGTGGCCGCGGCGATGGCGGCGCCGGTCGCATCGGTGCTGCCGTCGTTCACGAAAATGACTTCGTAGGGGCGACCGAGGCGCGGCAGGGCAGTGGCGAGCTTGGCCGCGAGGAGAGGAAGATTGAGCTCCTCATTGTGAAGGGGAATGACGACGGAAATCATGCAGCAGGCGCGGGAACAATTTCGGCGAGAGGGACGCGGCGCGAGTTTTCTTTCAACGAGAGGGTGGCGGCTTGGAGGGTGGCGACGACAGGGCGGGCGCTGGCGGCGTCGGCGCGGGGGGGGCGGCGCTCGGCGATGGCAGCGAGGAAATCGCGGGCTTCCTCGGCGAGCGGTTCGGTGGCGGGGATTTTTGGGAGGTGAATCTCGCCGCTGCGATAGACGAGGCGATGCGCGCCAGGTTGGTCGAAGGGTAACGGGCCGGCGACGGGCGCGGGCGGGACGGAGTCGATGCCTTTGTCGTAAACGGTAAGCTTATCGTCGGCGACGTCGTCGTAGACGACCATTTTGCGGCTGCCGACGAGGGTGACCTTCCGGGTTTTGTTCGGGTCGAGCCAGCTCACGTGGATGCTGGCGTGAATTTGGCCGGGGTATTCGAGATTCGCGAAGACGACATCCTCGATGCCGGGTTGGAGGTAAGCGGTGCCGTGCGCGGTGACGGCGAGGGGCGCGGTGCCGAGGAGAAAGTTGCAAATGCTCACGTCGTGCGGCGCGAGATTCCAGAGGGCGTTAACGTCGGAGCGGACGACACCGAGGTTGAGGCGCTGCGTGTAGAGATAGTAGATGCGGCCGAGCTCGCCGGAATCGACGAGGGCTTTGAGCGCGAGGACGGCGGGGTTGTAGAGGAACGTGTGGCCGGCCATGAGCGTGAGACCGCGGCGTGTCGCCTCGGCGGCGAGGGCGTCGACTTCGGCGACGGACATGGCGAGGGGTTTTTCGACGAAGGTGTGCTTGCCGGCTTGGAGCGCGCGGAGGGCGAGATCGAAGTGCGTGCGCGCGGGCGTGGCGACGAGCACGGCTTGCACGGCGGGATCGGCGAGCACAGCGGCGAGATCGGCGGTGGGCTTGGTGCGCGGATAATTTTCGCGGACGTAGCGGCGGCGATCCTCGCTGGCTTCGACGACGTATTTGACGTGGGCACCGGGGAGCGCGGTGAAGTTGCGCAGGAGATTTGGGCCCCAGTAGCCACAACCGATTTGGGCGAGGGTGATCATCGGCGGGTCGAGCGGAATTCGGAGTTCGGGTTGGCCACAGAAGGCACAAAAAACGCAAAAAGGTGCGGGTTATTTTTTGCGCGTTTTTTGGTTTTTGTGGCCATTTTTTCGAGGACTGAACCACGCGTTTTGCTTTTAAAGTTCAATCGACGGGGTGGAGTTCGAAATCGTGCGGGACGAGCATCTGTTGCTCGAAGGCGGGCTGGCCGGGCGCGAGGTGAACGGAAAACGAGGCGGCGAGGTCGGCCCAATCGAGCGTGCTGATCTCGGCATCCTGGCCGCGGCGGCCGGTGAGCGACATTGAGATGGAATAGATGCCGGGCCGCACGGGGAGCGTGGTGTGAAACAACATCAGGCTGCGGCTGCCGGCGGCGTGCGCGGGAATTTTTATCCCTTCGAGCTCGGTGTTGGTGCCAGTGAGGTTGATGCCGGTGTCGGTGCGGCAGAAGTAGCCGATGACGAGATGGTCGGCGGGCTCGTGAAACTCGCAGTAGAACTTGATGACGACATTTTGACCGTGGGTGAACTCGCTGCGCTCCTGGCCCGCGGTGTCTTCGAGGCGGAGGCGGACGATGCGGGCGGCGCCGTTGCCGTGGCGGGTGGTGCGGCAGCGTTTTTCGAGTTCGGGATCGGCGGAGAATTCGATGGCAGAAGCGGCCGAGGGAGCTTTGGCGGCCGAGGGCACGTGGGCTTGCTCGGTGAGGCGCTGGACGTCGGCGCTTTGTTTTTCGCGCGTGAGCTGGTTGTAGTGGTTAACGACTTCCTCGGCGGGGCCGACCATGAGCGGGCCGCCTTTGTCGAGGAGGAGCGCGCGGCTACAGAGGCTGGTGACGGTGGCGGCGGAGTGGCTGACGAAGAGGATGGTGACGCCGCGATTCTTGAGCTCGTTAAGGCGGTGAAAGCATTTATTGACGAAATAATTGTCACCCACGGCGAGGGCCTCGTCCACGATGAGCACGGTGGGGTCGATGCAGACGGAGATGG
>JANYBX010000533.1 GCA_025360615.1 Opitutia bacterium | reverse complement strand
AGGACGCCGGCGTGGACGGCGGCGGCGGCGACGGTGGAATCGTCGGTGTAGATATTGGTGCCCCAGACTGCGCCGCTGGCGACGCCGGTGACGGTGAACTCGTAGGTGGAGCCGATCTTGTTGCGGTAGCTGGTGAGGTTGGCGGGGGCGACGGTGGCGGCGGTGCCGGTGACGGTGGTGGTGACGGTGGTGGAGGTGGCGCTGTCGCCGCTGGAACCGTTGATGCGGACGTTGTCGAGGGTGGGGCCGTAGGCGGAGCTTTCCTGGCTGGCGAAGGTGAGCGTGGTCGAGGTGCCGGTCGCGACGAAGGTGAAGGTCTGCGTGGTCCAGCCCATGTTCGCGAGGGTCTTGCCGGTGGTGTCGAAGGAGTAGTCTTGCGCGGTGGCGCCCGTGTTGTTGACGGAGACGCGCATTTTTTTGACGCCGGTGCCGGTGCCGTAGCCGGGGTTGCCGGCAAAATCGAAGGTGACGGTGTAGCTCGTGGCAGGGGTGGTGGTGAACGTCTGCGCGATGGAGCCGGCGCTGAGGCCGCTCATGTCGAATGAGCGGGAGCCGTTGGAGGCGGCCCAGAAGGTGCCGATGTAGTCGACGGAGCCGGTTGTGATGGTCCAGCCGTTGACGGTGGTGTTGCCGCTGATGAGGGTGACCCAGGAGCCGCCGGGGTTGGGGCCGGTCTCGAATGAGCCGTTTTGAAACGCTGCGATGGTGCCCGTGCCGCCGCCACCGCCCGTGCCGGGGGCGGCGGTGAAGGAGGTGCTCGGGTTGATTTTGTATTGCGAGGTGTTGTTGGCGACGAGGGCGCCGTAGGCGGAGCTGAGCTGGTTGTTCGCGATCGTGGCGTTGGTGATGCCGAACGAGGAGAACACCGCGCCGCCGGTGAAGGTGACGGCACCCGCGGCCGAGACGGTGCCGGTGAGCTGGCCGCCGCTCAGGTCGATGGCGCCGGAGCTGGAGACGACGGCGATGTAGGCGCCGAGGGAGGATTCGACGGCGAAGCCGGCGACGGTGACCTTGGTGTTGAGGGTGCCGTAGTAGGTGCCGGCGGGGATTTGGGCGCGAACGGTGGTGGCGGCGAACAAAGATCCGGCGAGGAGCAAGCCGATCTGAAGCAGACGAGGGAGGGTGAAAAAGCGGAGGTGCATAAAAAAAGCGAGGGAACGCAGAGGGTATTTACCACGACGCGAGCGAGGAGAGAATACGCAAACGTGCGTAAGCGCGAAAAAAGCTCGGATTGACGCGGACGAAAGGGCCGCGCGAAATCGGGGCGGTTCGGTGCGCTCCCGCATACCGACCGATTTTTTCGACGCCATGAACCTCATCGAAACCCGCAAGCTCAGCCGCTGGTATGGGATGGCGGATGGTGTCCACGGGTTGGCGCTGGTGGTGCCGCAGGGCAGCATGTGCCTGCTGTTGGGCGGGAGTGGCGCGGGTAAATCGACGGCGACGAAAGTGCTGATGAATTTACTGCGGCCTTCCGAGGGCGAGGCGCTGGTGCTGGGGGTGGATTCGCGGCGGCTCGGGCCGGGGGAGTTTGCCCAGATCGGTTATCTGGCGGAGGACCAGACGCCGCCGATGCACCTGACGGTGCGCGAGTGGCTGAACGATTGCCGGCCGTTTTATCCCACGTGGGATGGCGGACTCGAGCAGATGCTGTTGAAACAATTCGCGCTGCCCCTGGACCGGAAGCTGCGGCTGATCTCGCGCGGGATGCGGGTGAAGGCAGCGTTGCTGACGGTGCTGGCCTTCCGCCCGAAGCTCGTGGTGCTCGACGAGCCGTTCGCCGGGCTGGAACCGCCGGTGGTGGCGGAATGCGTGCGCGGTCTGGCGACCGTGGCGGCGGCGGGCGATTGCACGGTGCTCGCGGCGGTGTCGGAAGTCGGCGAGTTCGAGCCACTGGCCACGCGCGTGGCGCTGCTCGACCAAGGCCGGCTGAGACTGAACGAGAGCGTGGAGGATTTGCGCGCGCGTTTCCGTCAGGTGGAGGTGAAGGGGGCGGAGGCGCACGCCGGTCCCGCGGCGGACTGGCTGGAGTGGGAGGATACGCGGGAGCGGGTGCGATTTGTGGAGCCGCTGTATGAGGGCGAGGTAACGGAGCGGGCGTGGCGCGAGCGTTTCCCCGGGGCGGCGGTGGCGGCGCAGGCGATGACGTTGCGGGAGATTCACCTGAGCATGATGCGCGCGGGCCGCGTCGTGAAGAAAGCGGAGGCGGCATGAAACTTATCGGGCACATCGTCAAAAAAGATTTTCGGGAGCTGAGTGGGACAGTGGCGATCTACACGCTGTTCATCGCCGCGAAGCTGGTGCTGGGCGCGCTGCTCGTGCACGGCGCAGCCGCAGACCCGGCGATGTTTTCCCGGATCCAGTCCTATGGGAATCTGTGCCTCGGACTCGAGGTGCTGACGGGTTACGTGCTCGTGGCGGCGTGGGTGCATGAGCATCCGCTGATCGGCACGCGGGCGGAATGGATGACGCGACCCATCTCGGGCGGGCAGTTGCTGGCGGCGAAGCTGTGCGGGCTGGGTCTCGTGATGGCGGTGCTGCCGCTCGCATTGGCGCTACCCTGGTGGCTCGGCAACGGGTATGGGGTGCACGAAATCGAGCGCGCGGCGGCGGAGACGCTGTTGCGGCAGGCGGTCGTGGTGGTGCCGGCGCTGGCGCTGGCGGTGCTCACGGATGGATTTGACCGCTATGTAATCTGGCTGCTGGTGCTGTTTGGGCTCGGGTTTGGGGCGAGCATGCTGCCGCCCGTGAGAGCGGCGATGTCCACGCCGGACGTGGCGGTGACGCGGGAGTGGCTGTCGCTCGCGGTGGCGGCGGCGACGGCGCTGTTCGTGGTGGCAAATCAATTTTTCACGCGGCGCACGGGGCGCGGCGTAGCCTTGCTGTGTTTCGGGCTGGGCGGCACGGCGCTGGCGGCGTGGTGGTGGCCGCACGATCTCACGCGTTTCGCGCGGCGGACGGCGGAGGCGACGTGGGAATCCGTGCCCGCGGATCAAATCACGCTGGTGCTGGAGCGGGCGCGCGTGATCCGGCGACCGAACCGCGAGCCGGAGTTGCGCGTGGCGATGGCGGTGCGCGGTGTGCCGCCCGACCTGAAGCTGCACGGCGGGCGGGCCGCGCAGACGTGGGAGTGGGGCGGGGTGAAGATCGAGCGGCCGGGAGAGTTGCACATTGAAAATTTCGGGACGGTGGCGCCGGTGTTGCGCGCGCTGGGGCTGCGGGTGCCGCAGATGGATCCGGCATGGTTTCAGGCGAACGCGGAAAGGCCCCTGCGGGCGGGCCTGCTCGGGCAGTTAATTCCGCCCGAAGGGGTGGGCTTGAGCGTGCAGACACCGATGCGACCCGCATATCTGGCACGGATGCAGCATGAGCCGGCGGACTATGATCTGGCGGTGTCGCTGGAACTATTTCGCCCGGAGGTGATCGGCGAGGAGCCGTTGCGCACGGGTGGCCGGATCGATCGGGGGCGCGATCATGTGCGGATCGCCCGGTTGGAGCAGGTGGGTTCGGCGCTGCGCGTGACGCTGGTGGAATCCGGCCCGGCAGTGAGCTGGAAGAGCCCCGGGCGGTATGTGGGCACTGGTTTCGCCGGAGAGGGACCGGAGGTGGAATATTTTTTAACGAACCGAGCGCGCGGCAACGCGAGCCGAGGACAGGAGCTACTCGCGCAGCGGGCGCGGTTCGGCACGGTGGCGATCACGTGGCGCGTGCTGGAGTTTCGCGCGCCGCGCGAGTGGATCGGGGGCGCGTGGGTGGAGCTGCAGGGCTGGGATCAAAACCTCACGCTGGCGAAAGTGGCGAACCGGCGCGTGGCGGAGGTGCCCTGCGCGCTGCAGGTGGAGTCGCTGCCGTTGACCGAGGACAAGTGAGTCTTTCGTGATGAGTCGGGGCGCGGCGAGTCAAGCCGCTCCCACCGTGGAGGGTGGCGCGGGAACGCCTTCGCGGTTTACGGGTGACGGGGGGAGTCGGCGGCCGGGGTCAGAGGGGAGCGCACGTAGAGTTGCTCGACTTTCGCGCGGGCCCACGGGGTTTTGCGGAGGAACTGTAAACTGGATTTGATACTCGGATCGAAGTTGAAGCAGCGGATGTCGATCATGCGGCCGAGCTCGCTCCAGCCGTAATGCTCGAGGAGACGCGTGACGATGGTCTCGAGCGTGAGTCCGTGGAGCGGGTCGTTGGAGGGGGCGGGCATGGATGGATTGAAGCGGGGCGATGGCGCGTGGATCAATCGAAGAACTTCACGGCTGGCGCGGGGTACGGGGAAGCGGGCCCGGCAGGACGGGCGTGGCATTGAGGCATTGGTCTCGCGAAGGACTCGAAGGGGGCGAAGGAAAGGCCCAGTGAGGTCCGGGATAGCGCGGGGGCTGCCAAAGTAAAACCGCCCCGCGGTATGGCGGGGCGGTTTTATTGGTGCTTCAGTCTCCAACCGGGTCGCTGGCTGAGGGCGGGCGCGGTCGGAAGTTTTTTGGGGGCCGGGTCGGGAGCGCCCGCCCTAGCATTCCCGAGGGCGGAGCAATCACGGGATTTCGTAGACTTCGACGAGGGCTTCACCGGAGCCGTTGTCGTTGCCGGAGACTTGGAGGGTGTAGCCGCCGGCGTCGAGCAGGCTGAGGGTCGAGCTGTCCTTGCTGCCGGCGAGCAAGGGGAAGGCGGCGACGAAGTTTTGCGCCTGCACCATTTCGGAGGCGAAGTCGGCGTTGCTCCAGTCGTTATTGGTGAGGAGTTCGCGGCTGTTGCTGTCGAAGATAGTGAGCTTGGGGTCGACGAGCGTGCCGGCGACGCCGAAGCCGGCGAGGGTGGGGCCGATGCCGCGGATGAGGAGCGTGCGTTTGCCGGTGCCTTGGAGGGTGAGGCCCATGATGAGCACGTCGGCGCCGGGAGCGGAGATGCTGCGGACGGAGACGTTGCTCAGCTTCGAGGTGGGCGCGGTGTCGGCGTCGTAGACCTCGATGAGGACGATGCCGCCCTGGGCGTTGGCGCTGGAAACTTGGACGGTGTAGCCTTTGCCGCTCGCGCTGGCGGGGAGCGTGGTGACGAGCGCGGCGTCCTTGCTGCCGGAGGTGAGAGGAAACGCGCCGACGGCGGCGAACGCGGCGATGGTGGAGGCGGCGCTGTCCCACGTGTCGTTCTCGGCGATCTTGGTGTTGCCATCGTAGACGGCGAGTTTCGGGTCGGCCATGACGCCGGTGAGACCGAACTGCGTGAGGCCGGGGCCGACGGCGCGGATGATGACGCGTTTCGAGCCCGTCCCGGAAACGGTGATACCGGGGATGACGATCTGCGTGGCGGCGGCGTTGGTGCGGACGGAGATGTTGCGCAGGGTGGAGGCGGTGGCGCTGAGCGTGACGACGGAAGCGGCGCTGGTGACGGTGCCGGCGGAGTTGGTGACGCGCACGGTGTAGCTGCCGGCGTCGCCCGCGTTCACGTTTTGACGGAGGAGGATGGCACCGGTTTCGTTGGAGAGGGCGACGCCGTTGCGGAACCACTGATACGCGAGGCCGGAGCCGGAGGCATCGGTGGCGAGGGCAAACGTGCCGCCGGGGGCGACGACTTTGTCGAAGGGCTGGAGGTTGAACGTGGGCGCGCCGGAGGCGTTGATGGTAACAGTGCCGGCGGTGATACGGGTGGTGCCGAAAGAATTTGTGACGTCGGCCGCGTAGGTGCCGGAGTTGGCGCTCGTGACGGATTCGACGATGTAGGGATTGCTCGTCGCGCCGGAGATGAGGACGCCGTTCAAATACCAGCGGTAGGTGTAGGTGCCGCCGCCGGTGACGGTGACGGGGCACACGAGGCGACCGCCGACGGAGAGTGCGCCGGTGCCGGCGACGAAGCCGGGTGCGGCGGCGGGCAGGGCGGTGGCGGCGGGCACCGTGGAGACGGCGCCGGCGCCGGCGAACGAGTAGCTGCCGGTCCACGCGCCCCAAGCGGAAGTGGTGACGCCGTTGCGGGTGCTGGCGGAGTAGCTCGGCAGGCCGGCGAGGATGGTGACGGTGACGGTTTTGGTTTCACCGACAGCGAGTACGCCGGCGTGGACGGCGGCGCGGGCGATGGAGGAATCGTCGGTGTAGACATCGGTGCCCCAGACGGCGCCGCTGGTCGCGCCGGTGACGGTGAACTGATAGGCGGCGCCTGTTTTGCCGCGATAGCCGACGAGGTTCGCCGGAGCGGTGGCGATGATGGCGGCACCGAAGCCGGTGACATCGGTGGAGCCGCCGGCGAGGGTGGTGATCTCGGTGGTGGTGAGCACGCGGTTGTAGAGGCGAACTTCGTCCATGAGGCCGGCAAAATATTCGCCGTTGGTGACGGCTCCGCGCGGGGCGCCGAGGAAGAGGGGGAGGGTGTTGTTGGTGAGCGTGCCGACGTTACCGGAACCGGCAGCGATGCCGTTCACGTAGAAGTTCACCGTCCCACCGATGTAGACGAAGACGAGGTGCTGCCACTGGCTGGCGGCGAACGCGGTCGAGCTGTTGACGCCGATGTTTGTGGAGCAGAGGCGGACGACGTTACGCGCCTGACGGGCGATGTCGTAGGTGTCGAAGCACCATCCGTCGCCCGTGCCATAGACTTGTTTGTCGAGGAGGCGCGAGCCGCCGGCGGCGGACTTGGGATTGGCGGTGTTGACCCAGAGCGAGACGGTGGCGCCGGTCGTGCCGATGTTGAACGTGGAGTTGTGCGGGATGGTGACGTACTGATTGACGCCGCTGAAGGAGCCGGCGGAGCCGAAGCCGGAGCGGGACGCGGTGTAGGTGCCGGAGGAGTTGACCCAGGTGCCGGTATTGGAGCCGGCGGAATCGGCGAGGTTGTTTTCGAATTTGTAGTAAGCGACGAGGCCGGTGCCGAGACCGGTGGAGGTGGTGCCGCCCGAACCGGAACCCGAGCTGGAGACGGTCAACGTGAGCGTGGTGCTGCCGTTGCCGGTGGCGTTG
>JANYBX010000501.1 GCA_025360615.1 Opitutia bacterium | reverse complement strand
CGCGGCCTCATCGGCATGGAAATCGACGTCGTCAACGCCACCAGCGGCCGCGGCGTGCTCAGCCATTTGTTTAAGGAATACGCGCCCTACGCGGGCGAAGTGCTCACCCGTATCACCGGCACGATCATCGCGACCGAGTCCGGCACCACCACCGGCTACGCGCTCGAGATGGTGCAGGAACGCGGCAAGCTCTTCGTCGGCCCCGGCGAACAGGTTTACGAAGGCATGATCGTCGGCGAAAATCCTCGCAACGAGGACATCGCCTGTAACGCCATCCGCGCGAAAGCCCTCACCAACTTCCGTTCGCAGGGTTCCGGTGTCGCCACAGGCCTCACGCCGGCGTCGAAGCTCTCGCTCGAACGCGCGATCGAATACATCGCCGCCGACGAGTTCGTCGAGGTGACGCCGAAGAACCTGCGTCTCCGCAAGCGCATCCTGAGCAACGGTGCCCGCCAGAAAGCCGCCAAGTCCGGCAAAGCCTAAAAGTTCAGGGCGGTTATTCCTAGCCGCCCTGAGTTTCACTGAGCGCAACTTCATCTCTCAACCCGCGCCCGCGTTTATTCGCGGCGCGGGTTTTTATTTTTCAAGACCTCTGAAAATGGAGGCGGGGTGCCCTCAACCCCGCATTCGCTTGGCTCAATTGTAGAACCGACCGCTAGTGGGTTTCCGGAGCCCGACCGGCGGTCGGGCCTACCGTTGCGATGTCCATGCGGGGTGAGGGCACCCCGCCTCCATTCCGAACTTAAAATCCCCCTACTTCGCCAGTACCGGCGTGTGATCGGCTGCGAGCGTCTCACGCTCGATCTCCTGCGCCTTCTTGAGGCCGTGCGCGCTGGATTTCCCGGTGAACTTCACGCACACCGCGTCCACGAGGACATAGACAATCGGAATCACGAAGAGCGTCATCGCTGTCGCGATCGTCAGCCCGCCCACGACGACGATGCCGAGCGGATTGCGCGTCTCGGCGCCCGCGCCGTGCGCGAATGCGATCGGCACCGCGCCCAGCACGGTCGCGATCGCCGTCATCATGATCGGCCGGAAGCGCACCGTCGCGGCCTCGTAAGCGGCTTCCGCGGCCTTGCGGCCGCCGAGTTGGAGCTGGTTCGCGAACTCGACGATGAGGATGCCGTTCTTTGCCACGAGGCCGATCAGCATGATCAGCCCGAAGCGGGAGTAGATGTTGTCCGTCATCGCCGGGCCCCAGTAGCGCGTGGCGTAGAGCGAGAGCAACCCGCCCGCGACCGCCAGCACCACGCCCGTGAAAATCGTGATGGGATGCACCCACGATTCAAATTGCGCCGCGAGAATCAGGAAGGTGAACACCAGCGCCAGGCCGAAGAGCACGTAGGTGTCGTTCGCGCTCTCGACGAAATCGCGCGTCTCGCCATCCCAGGAATACGAATAACCGCTGGGTAAAATCGCGTTGGCCTTCGCCTTCAGGAATTCCACGCCGTCGCCGATGGTCTTGTTCGCGCCGAGCTGGCCGGAGATGGTGACGGAGCGCAGGCGGTTGAAGTGCGGATAATTTTCCGGCACCACGCCTTCGGTGTAGCTTACGAGATTGCTAAGCTGCACGAGGTTTCCCGTCTGGGATTTCACGTAAACGCGGCTGAGGTCGGAGGGCGTCACGCGGTCGGCGTCCTCGACCTGCACGAGCACGTCATATTGCTGGTTGCCGCGCTGGAACTGCGTCACGCGCCGGCCGCCGAAGAGGGTTTCCATCGTGGAGGCGATGTCGGAGACCGGCACCTTCAAATCCGCCGCGCGGTTGCGGTCAATCTTCACTTCCAGCTGCGGTTTCGCCGGCGACGGATCGAGTCGCGGCTGGAAAAACAGCCCGCTCGTGCGCATCTCGTCGAGCATCTGGCCGCCGAGCGCTTGGAGCTGCCGGAAATCGCTGCCCTGCAGCACGAGGTTAACACCTGACGTGGCGCCGCGCCCGCCGCCGAGCGGTCGCACGGGCGACGGAAACGCCTGCCCGCCGGTGATCTCACGCTGAAATTTCCCGCGCAGCTCGGCGATGATGTCCTGCGTCTTGCGCGTGCGCTCCTCCCACGGTTTCAGCGTGGTGAAAATAAACGAGCGTCCCTCGCCCGAGCGCACAAACGTCCGCTCGACCTCGGGAATCCCGAGGATGATGCGCTCCATATCCTTGGTGTAGACCATTGCGTAGTCGAACGAGGAACCCACCGGCGCGATGAAGTTGGCCGCAAAGATGCCGCGATCTTCCGTAGGTGTGAGTTCGCGCTGCAACTTCGTGTAGAGCCACAGCCCGCCGACGGCAAAAGCCAGCGAGAGGAGCAACACGACCCAGCGCGCCTTCAGCGCCCCGCGCAAGGCGACCGCATAGCCGCGGTTCAGATTCACGAAAAACGGCTCGGTCACGCGGTAAAACCAGCCATGCACGACGCGGCCGTTTTTCCGTTCAAGCCGAAGCATCCGCGAGCACAACATCGGCGTGAGCGTCAACGCGACGAACGCCGAGACCAGCACCGCGACCGCCAGCGTGAGTCCGAATTCATAAAACAGCCGCCCCGTCTGGCCCGATTGAAACGCCACCGGCACAAACACCGCCGCCAGCGTGAGCGTGGTCGCGATGACGGCGAACGCCACCTGCCGCGCCCCGAAGATCGCGGCGTGGAGCGGGGCCTCGCCCTCCTCGATCCGCCGGTAGATATTTTCCAGCATCACGATGGCGTCGTCCACCACGAGACCGACCGCGAGCACGAGCGCGAGCAGCGTGAGGACGTTGAGCGTGAAGCCCAGGGCGCTCATCACCGCGAAGGTGCCCACGATGGAAACGGGAATCGCCAGCAGCGGAATAAACGTGGCCCGCCAGTCGCGCAGAAACAAAAAGATCATCAGGATCACGAGTCCCGACGCCTGATACAGCGTGGTGTAAACCTCGCCGACCGAGCGATCGACGAACACGCTCGTATCGTAACTCACGTTCACGTCCACGCCGGCGGGCACTTCCTGCCGGATGAGCGGGATGAGCGCCTTCACGCGGTTGGCCAGCTCAAGCACGTTGGCCTGCGCCTGCTTTTGCACGGAGACGGTGACGGCGGGCACGCCCTTGAAATAGGACTCGTTGCGATAATCGTTCGGCCCCAGCTCCACGCGGCCGATGTCGGTGAACTTCACCTGATAATCGCCGCGCGTCGCGAGCACGAGGTTTTCGAAATCGGCGACCTCGGACATGTTGCCCTGCACGCGCACCGTGAACTCGCGCGCCGTGGACTCGATACGGCCGCCGGGGATGTCCACGTTTTGCTGGCGGAGCGCGCGCTCGACGTCGGCCGAGGTGAGGCCGTAGGCGGCGAGGCGGTCGGTATCGACCCACATGCGCATCGCGTAGCGCGGGCCGCGGACCTGCACCTGGCCCACGCCGGGGATTGTCTGGATGCGCTGCACGGCGAGGCGGTCGGCGAAATCGTAGAGTTCGAGGCGGGTGTAACGCTCCGAGGTGAACGCGATGCTGAGCACCGGGCTGCCATCGGAATCCGCCTTGCTGATCTGCGGCTCCTGCACCTCGACGGGCAGGCGGCCCCGCGCGCGGCCCACGCGGTCGCGCACGTCGTTGGCCGCCTCGTCGACGTTGCGCGTGAGGTCGAACTCGATGGTGATCGTCGAGCGCTGCTCCGCCGACGAGGAACGGAGGGTGCGGATGCCGTCGATGGAGGAAATTTCCTTTTCGAGCGGCTCGGTGATTTTCGATTCCACGACCTCGGCCGAGGCGCCGGGATAACTCGTCTCGACGGAGACGATCGGCGTGTCGGTGATCGGGTATTCGCGCACCGCGAGCTTGCGGAAAGCCAGCGCGCCGATGAGCACGATGAGGATGGACGCGACGAGGCAGATGACCGGCCGCTTGATGGAAAGATCGGACAGAACCATGGCGGGGATCAGTCCTTTCCGCCGCCGCCCACCCGAAATTGCTCCTTCTGCGGACGCGGCTCCAGCTTCGCGCCGGGAAACAAAATCAACGCGCCGACGCCGGAGGCCACCACGGATTGCTGGTCGTCGAGTTTGCCTTTGACGGGCTCAATCTCGACGAGGCCCTTCGCGCGCAGGCCGAGTTTCACGGGCACGAACTCCGCGACTTTGTCCGCACCTGCGTCGCGCACCGCGATGATCTGCGTGCCGCGCGGCGTGGTGAGAATCGCGCCTTCCGAAACGGTGAGCGCGTCCTTTTTCACCGAGAGCACGAGTTCGACATTGGCAAACATGCCCGGCCGGAGCGACGCCGGGGCCTTCGAGAGATAGCCTTTCACCTGGCTGGAGCGCGTGGTGCGGTCGATGGAGTTGGCCACGAAGTAAACCTCGCCGGGAATTTTGGCGTCGGCCTTGCCCGAGTCGGAGCTGCGGGCGGAGACGATGAACTTCGTGCCGGGCACGACTTTCGCGAGAAAGCGCTCGGGCACTTGGAAATCGAGTTTGAGCCGGCTGAGATCGTCGATGGTCGTGACGAGGGTTTGCTGGTTCACGAAATCGCCCGGTGAAAGCGTGCGCGCCCCGGCCACGCCGTCGAACGGCGCCTTGATTTCCGAGCGGTCGAGCCGGACTTTCAGAAGCGACAGTTCGGATTTTGCCGAGGCGAATTCGGTGCGGGCGCGATCCGCGTCGGCCTGGGTATTCGAGAGGCTTTCGCGCAGCGCCTCGGCGCGCTTGAGATTTAAATCAGCCAGTTGAAATCGGGATTCACTCTGGGCCAGCAGCGCGCGCAGCTCGGCATCCTCCAGCTTCACGAGCAGCTGGCCGGCCTGCACCGGCTGGCCTTCCTCAAAGGAAATCGTGCGCACGATGCCCGCGATTTCCGGCCGCAGCGTGGCGGATTCGTTGGCGGCGACCGAGCCCACGATGTTGAGACTCTCCGCGAGATCCCGCCGGATCACCGTGGTGACCTCCACCGGTTGCTTTTGCGCGCTGCCGGGAGCGGCGGCGGCTTTCTCCTCCGGTTTCGTGCAACCCGCCAACGCACCGACGAACACGAGCAGGGGGAGGAAACGCCGAGGGAAATTCATCGTGGGAGGCAAGTGGGTGAAGGACGCGGCTCCAACCGGAAAGTTGCGGCGCCCAAAGCTTACGCGGACATGCCCACCCCGGCGGGATTTGGCGACACTGTTTTCAGCGGTTCGAAGAAGGAGCCTGCTTGCAGGCTCCTACCCGGTCATCAAGGCAAAGCCCGACTCAGCCCAGCACCTGAGTGTAAGCCGCGGCATCGAGGAGCGCGGCGGCATCGGCGGGATTCGCCAGCTTGAGCTTCATCATCCACGCGCCGTCGTAGGGCGCGGTGTTGACGGACTCGGGCGCGCTGTCGAGCGAGCTGTTCACCGCGATCACCGTGCCGGCGACGGGCGCGTAAAGATCGGAGGCGGCCTTCACCGATTCGACGACCCCGAAAGTTTCGCCAGCCTTCAAAGTCGCGCCGACTTTGGGGAGCTGCACGTAGGTGATGTCGCCGAGCGAAGACTGCGCGTAGTCGGTGATGCCGACGGTCGCGGTGCCGTCGCTCTCGACGCGCAGCCATTCGTGGGATTTCGCATAGCGGAGACTGGCGGGGACGTTGCTCATGAGGTTTTTTTCAATTCGACGAAGGGCGGTTTGACGAGGTGCAAATTTAACTTTGTCCCGCGGATATCCACGGCGAGCGGCTGCGCCGCGGCGGGCGTGGTGACGAGGGCGGAGCCGATCGCTTCGTTCAGGATCGGCGAGAGCGTGCCGGACAACACGCGTCCCACCACGTCGCCATTCGGTCCGAGCACGGGTGTGTCGGCGCGGACGATGCGGCGGTCGCCGGTTTTGAAGAAGATCACTTTCTGCGGAGCGCCGTTTTGTTTTTCGGCGACGAGCGCATCGCGACCGATGAAGTCGGCGCCCTTGTCGAGTTTCACCGTCCAGCCGAGGCCGGCGGTGAGCGGGGAAATATCCTGCGTGATTTCGTGGCCGTAGAGCGGAT
>JANYBX010000487.1 GCA_025360615.1 Opitutia bacterium | reverse complement strand
TTCCCCGTCTCCCGCCGGATTCGGACGCTGGGCTGGGCTGCGCTGGCGCTCGTCGTCGTGCTCTATGGCGTGTTGCTCGCGTGCAAAATGGGCGCGTATGCCGGCGGCTCCGATTCGTCGGGCTACCTCAATAACGCCCGGCTGTTTCGCGAAGGCCGCGTGCACGTCGAGCGCCGCGCGATCGAGGGCCTGCCGCCCGAAAAACTCCCTTCCTATGCCTACATCCCGCTGGGCTTCATCCCGGTCGACCAGCGCGACATGGTGCCGACTTATCCCATCGGGCTCTCGCTGCTCATCCTCGCCGTCTCGCCGCTGAGCGGTTGGGAAGCCGCCCCGCACGTCACGCTGTGGCTGCACGCCATGTTCGGCGTGCTGCTGATGTTTGCCCTCGCGCGCGAAGCCGGGCTCCCGGTGCTCGCCGCCTGGTTCGGCGCGCTGCTGCTCGCCGCGTGCCCGCTCTACCTGTTCATTTCCCTTCAGGCGATGAGCGACACGCCCGCGCTCGCCTGGTGCGCCGCCACCGTGCTCTGCGCGTGGCGCAGCCGGCGCCACGACCGCTGGGCGCTCGCCGCCGGCGCGGCGCTCGCCCTCGCCGTGCTCGTGCGCCCGAGCGACCTGCTCGTGCTGCTGCCCGTCGCCATCGGCCTCGGTTTCGCTTGGCGACGCTGGCTCTGGCTCGCGCTCGGCGGCGCGCCGGGCGCGGTGCTGCTGGGGCTGTTTAATCAGGCGCTCTACGGCCGGCCGTTCACGTCCGGCTATGGCGACATCGGCGCGGTCTTCAGTTGGGAATTCGCGCCGCCCGCGCTCGCCAATTACGCCCGCTGGATGCCCGTGCTGCTCACCCCGGGCATCGTACTCGTGTTCGCCTTGCCGTGGCTCGTGCGCCGCGAACCGCGGTGGCTGGTCGCCGCGCTCGCCGCGTGGATCGCGGCCTTTGCGAGCTTCTACACGTTCTATTATCACACGCACGAATCCTGGTGGTATCTGCGCTTCCTCCTGCCGGCCTTTCCCCCGCTCATTCTCGTCATGCTGCTCGCCGCTCGCGCGCTGACCTCGCGCTGGCCGGCCAAGACCATCCGACTCGCCGGCGGGCTCGCCGCCGCCGCGACGTTCATCTGGACCGGGATCTGGTCAAAACAACTGAGCGCACTCAACACCGGCCGCGACGAAAGTGTCTATCGCGAAGCCGCGCGCTGGGCGCAGGCCCATCTGCCGCCCAACGCCGTGATCGCCTCCATGCAGACGACCGGCGCGATGCTTTTCTACACGGATTTCACGCTCATCCGCTGGGACCAGTTTCACCCCGACACCCCGCTCTTCGCCCAAGTGGAACGCGCGTGCGCCGCCGCCGGCCGGCCGATTTACGCCATGCTTTTCGCCTACGAGATTCGCGAAAAAAACGCCCTTGAGCTTAATCTGCCCGGCCGCTGGACCCAAGTCGGCACCGTGCGGCAAGTGACCATCTGGCGGCGCGACCCCATCGCGCCCGCGCCCTGACCCACGCGGAAAAACCAGCCGGCCGCTCAACCCGCCGCCGCCTTGCGCAACCAAATCTGCCCGCCCCCGCCTCGCGCGCACAATGGCATCCGCTCGCGCAGAATGGCGTGGTGCCAGTTGAAGAGCCAGCCCGTGAACAGCTCCACGCGAAACGCACGGTTATACATCAGAAACGCGCGCAGCAGGTAGAGTTCGTTCCACGCGCGCCCCTCGGCAAACCACTCCGGCGGATACTCGAAATTCCCCGTCACATCGTGAATGTGGACGTGCACGCCCGGCCGCAGCGCGGGCAGCACGTCGAAGAAAAGCCGGTTCACATCGCTGCCCAGTTTGCTCACGTGCGAAGAATCGATGAAGAGCACGTCGCCGTCTTCCAGCGTCGCAAAAATTTCCAGCGGCACCTCCTGCACCTTGCGCTCGATCAGCGTCACCCGCGCATGGTCGCCGGGCTTGAGCAGTTTTCGCAGCCGGCTCATATCCGGGTCGATGAACGTCAGCGCGAGGCGTCCGTCGAAAGTGAATTCGTTCAGGTCGAGCATCGCCGCCGAGCTGAACCCCGAACCCACCTCGATCACCCGCCGCGCCCCCGTGTGGTGCAGCATCAGATACAGCATGATCCCGTCGAAACACCCGTAGGACGGATTGTCCAAATGATAGCGCCGGCCCGCCACCGGCTGCTCGGGAAACGGCTGCCCCGGATAAAACTCCGCGAGTTTCCCCAACAGCTCCACCTGCGCCGCCTCGTTGAGATCCACGCCCGAAAAAGGCGGGCCAAAACCGCCGCGCGCAAACACCTCCGCCACTTCGGCGCGCGAGGTCAGCGGCGAATAAAAATGCCCGGGCGGAAACGCGAACCCGCGCTCCACCGCCTCCGCCGTCAGCCGCGCGTTCGCCGTCTCCAGCTCGCCGACGTCGCGGCGCAGATCGGCCTTGTCGCCCTCGAGTTCGCGCACGCGCGCCTCTAGTTTTCGGACGAGGCGAAATTTCCGCAGCAGATGATCCCACAGCTTCATCGCGCCCCACGCTTGGCGGCGGGCCCGGCCCGTGCAACCGCGATGTCCAAATCGTAAACCGCAAACGCCAGCACGCGCGAATCGCCGTCGGCGAACCGCACGCCCGCCTCCTTCGAAACAAACTCGATCTCACAAACCCCGCCCGCCGGCAGCACAAACGCCGCCGCTCCAAACGCGCGCCGCCGCGCCTCGGCCTCTCCGCTCCACACCACCGCGCCGCCGGCGCGGATCGTAATCCCGCCCGGCTTCACTGCGCCGATTACCCCGCCCATGCGCACCTCCAGCGGCTCGGCCGCGAGGCTCCTCAGGCGCAGCCGCCCGGTCCCGCTGCTCCAGCGCCACTGCCGGCCGCCGCCCGCCTCCGCCTGGTCCCAACCCTCGCCGCGCTCCAGCCGCACGAGCGCCGTTTCCCCCGTCACGCGAAAACTCTCGTGCGGCGGCGCGGTCAACTCGCTCACGCCCACGATGGCCGAAAGATTTCCCAGCACCAAAATCGGCAGCCACCGGCGGCTGCGCGGCACGAGGAGGTTGAACGCGAGCGTCATCGGCAGCAGCACCCGCGTCGCCGCTCCCGGATAACCTTCCCACACCGGTCGCGCCACGAAGA
>JANYBX010000483.1 GCA_025360615.1 Opitutia bacterium | reverse complement strand
GCCAGCCTCGGCGCCGGCTACAAACCCGGCGGCTTCTCCGCCTTCACCGGCAACCGCGCCCTCGCCTCCTTCGGCCCCGAGCGCACGAAAACCCTCGAAGCCGGCATCACGAGCGCCACGAGCGACAAAACCGTCTCGGCCACGCTCCGCTTTTTCTACTACGACATCACCGGCTACCAAATCGAACGCTCCTTCGCCACCACCGCCGTCGCCGACGATTACCTCGTCGTCAACGCCCCCCGCGCCCGCTCCTTCGGCAGCGAACTCGAGCTCGCGTGGAAACCCCTCGCCGGCCTCACCCTCGCCGCCGACCTCGGCACGACCGACGTCACGCTTCGCGAATTCCGCGATCCGTATTCCGGGAAAACGTTTAACGGCAACCGCGCGCCCTCCGTGCCGCTCTACGACGCCAGCCTCCGCGCCGATTACGCGCACCGCAGCGGCTTTTTCGGCGGCGTCGAACTCACCGCCAACGGCCGCACCTTCTACACCGAAGCCGAGAACCTCAAATTCGGCCAGCGCGCCTACGCCCTCCTCGGCGCTCGCCTCGGCTACGCTGCCGGGCGCTACCGCATCACCGCCTACGGCGAGAATCTCACCGACATCGGCTACTACAGCGCCATCGCGCCCGGCACCGGCCACGGCACCCCCGGCGCGCCGCGCACCTACGGCGCCGAAGTGCAGTGGAAGTGGTAGTTTCTCCTCCGAAAATGGAGGCGGGGTGCCCGCATCCGCGCGAACGTGCCTGCTCTCGGTAGAACCACAGCGTCACTCGCGCGCTGGGCGCACGCCGCCTCACTCGAAAACTTCCCGCGATCCTACGGCAGCGCCCGCACCTTGAGATTGCGGAAATGCACCTCGCTGCCGGGGTCGTGTCCCTGCAACGCAAACGTCCCGCTGCCGATCAGCCGCCCCGCAAAATTTTTCGGCCGCTCCGGTTTCTCCTCCTCCGTGTAGTCGATGATCACCTTGCCGCCCACGGCCGTCACCACGTGCTTGCCCTCGACGCGCACCGTCATGGTGAACCACTCACCGTCCTTGGCCGGTGCCACGAGGTTCGCCTTGATCCCGTAAAGCCCCGCCGTGCGGCTCGGGTCCTGGTGCGAGTTGTCCACTTGCACCTCGTAACCCTTCTCCGGCCAGCCCGACTCCTGCCACGCCGTATGAAAATAAACGCCCGAGTTCGCACCGGGAAACGTCATCACCTCCACCGACAGCTCGAAGTTTTTTAACTCATGGTTCCCCACCGCGCCGACGTAGAATAAATGCGAACGCGGCCCGCGCACCACGATCTCGCCGTCGCGCACGCTGAACGTCTCCGGCGTCTCGCTCGCCTTCCAGCCGTCGAGCGAGCGACCGTCGAACAGCGACTCCCAGCCCGCCGTTTTCTCCGGTGGCGTGACCGCGGTTTCCGCGGCGGAGAGCCCGGGGCCCGCCAGTGCGAGAGCGCACAAAACCGCGAGCGGACGAATCGGGGCGAACGATCTTTTCCAGATGATGAGTTTCATAAGAAACGGCGCGCTCACGTCAGCCCGAGCTGCTTCAGCACTTCGGGCGGTGGGCCCGCGAAGGCGGTGAGCGCGACATTGCCGGCATAGCCGAGGTCCCTCATGCCCTCCGGCGTGGTATAAAAACCGCCGGCGGTGAGATCGCGAAATTTCGCGAAGAAGCGCGCGGCCTGCCCGAATTCGGGCTTCGCCGCCGCCGCGTGGCAGATGTCGTCGCAGAGCGCGTGCTGCTGGCTGTAAATCAAGTTCGTGAAATCGTTGCCGAATCGCCGCTGGGATTCGGCGTCGAGCCACGCGAGGCCTTCGAGCACGAGCACGCGATCCTTGTCGTGTCCCGGATACGGGGCGCTGATCCACTCGTCGATAAAGGCGGGCACGCCGACCGCGCTCGCGGCGGGAGATTTCACGTCAGCCGGAATAATCGCATCGCAGAGCGCGCTCGCGGCGCGACGCTGGGGGGCGTTGAACGTGAGCGGCCAAAAATCCCCGGGCTGGTGGTTCTTCAGCAGATCGGGATCGGTGCCGTAGCCTCGCGCCGCGTCGCCCGGCAGGGTCGCGCCGGCGCCCGGCGAACTCCGCTCCAGCAGCGCCACGGCGGCGGCGGCGGTGAGCATCCATTTGATCGCGGCGCGCCGATCCAGGCGCGGGGATTCGGGCGGGTTCATGCTAAAGGTTTCCCTTCCGCAGCTCGTCGAGCAGGTAGTCGCTCGTGCGCCACGCGAGCGCCATGATCGTGAGCGTGGGGTTTTTGTCGGCATTGCTCACGAAGGGTCCGCCGTCCGTCACGAAAAGATTCTTCACGTCCCACGTCTGGCCCCACTGGTTCGTCACCGAGGTTTTCGCATCGGCGCCCATGATGGTGCCGCCGACTTCGTGGATGATTTTTCCACCCGGCTCGATCGCCTGCGCGCCATCCGCTTTCGGCTCCCCGGGTTTCCCCCCCATCGCCGCGATCAGGTCGGCAAACGTCCGCTGCATATGCGCCGCCTGCCGCGTCTCGTGCTCGGACCATTTCCAATGAAAGCGCAGCACGGGGAGGCCCCACTGGTCGCGCACGAGCGGATCGAGTTCGCAGAACGAATCTTCGTTCGGGATCATCTCGCCCCGCCCCGAGAAACTCACAAACGAGCCATAGTAGCGGCGCGCGTCCTCCTTGAATTTCCGCCCGTAGCTGCCGGCGGTCAGCGCGTCGATGCCACCGGTGACGCCCATGCCGGGCATGCGCCGGCCCGTGCCAAACTCGATGTGGTAGCCGCGCGCGAAACCCAGCTTGCCCGCGTGCTGTTCCTGATAGAGCCACCACGGGACATAGACGTGGTTGCCGCCCGCGCCGTCCTCGTTGTGTACCGGCAGATTTTCCAGCAGCGGCACTTGGCCGCCGAGCCGCGCGCCCACCGTGTCCATGATGTATTTGCCGACCAGGCCGCTGGAATTCGCGAGACCGCTTGGGAAACGCGGCGACTTCGAGTTGAGCAAAATGCGCACCGACTCTGCGGAGCTGGCCGCGAGCACGACGACGCGCGCGCGAGCCACGCGTTCCTCGCCGGTGGCTTTGTCCACGAAGGCCACCCCGGTGGCCTTGCCATTTTCATCGACCGTCACCGCGCGCACCATCGCGTTGGACAGGAGGTCGAGGTTGCCCGTCGCCAGCGCGGGGGGGAGATGAACGGTCGTCGACTGGTAGTTGGCCTTGATCGCGCAACCGCGGCCGCAATCCGTCGCCCAAAAACACGCCGCGCGCTCGCGCATCGCCTGCGCCAGCACGCGCTGCGCCGTGGGATTTTTCGGATGAAGCTTCGCCGGGATGCTCGCCGCGTCCTGCTTCACGCTCAGCACGGCGCGATGAACCGCGATGACGGGCAGCCCCAGTTTTTTGCCGCGATGCTGCGCGAGGAGTTCTCCCGCGCGCGGCTTCGGCGGAGGGAGCAACACGCCTTCGGGCGAGTCGGGCGTGTTTTCGAGCCCGTCGTTGTTGCCGTAGACGCCGATGAGCATCTCGACCTTGTCGTAATAAGGCGCGACGTCGTCGTAGCCGATCGGCCAGTCGAAGCCGAGGCCGTCGCGCGAGCGCGGTTTGAAATCATAGGGTCCGTTCCGCAGCGCGATGCGGCCCCAGTGGTTGGTGCGTCCGCCGAGCATCCGCGCGCGCCACCACCAAAACTGGCGGCCGGGCTCGCTCGACGCGCTCGTGTAGGGTTCGCCCGGGACCGACCAGCCGCCATCCACCGTCGCGTCGTGAAAGCCAAATGGTTTGTCCGGCGTGCTCGCGCCGCGGAGCGGGGCCTGCCCGTTCGTTTGAAACATCGGCGTCTCCTTCACGGGGTCGTAGCTGCGGCCCGCCTCAAGCATGAGCACCTTCGCGCCGTCCATCGTGAGCGTGTAGGCGGTCTGCCCGCCGGCGGCGCCCGAGCCGACCACGATCACGTCGTAGTCGGCCTGGAGTTCGTGCGTCGTGATGAAAGGCATCGTGAAATTATCGAACGGCCGCGGCGGCCGATGCCGCCACATAGGGCTCCTCATGCAGGACCGCCGGGTGGCGGCGGGCCAGCAGTTGCCACCAGACGCGGGCATTGGCGGCCACGACGAAAATCACGAGCAGGAGAAACGCGCCCGTCACGGCGGCGTTGATGTGTTGGTTGAGAAGCTGCTGCTGCCAGGCGGCGATTTGCGTCGCTGGCGTGCCGCCGTCGGCCGCGAGCTTTCGCTTCAAATCCGCCGCCGCGGCGAGAAATCCCAGGCGCGGGTCCGCCGAGAAAATTTTCATCCAGCCCGCCGTCATCGTCACCGCGAGCAGCCAGCCGAGCGGCGCGAGCGTCACCCACGTGTAGCGCGTGCGGCCCATCTTGATGAGCACGGTCGTGCCGAGCGCGAGGGCGAGGACGGCGAGAAGTTGGTTCGCGATGCCGAAGATCGGCCAGAGCGAGTTGATGCCGCCGAGCGGGTCGAGCACGCCTTGGTATAAGAACCAGCCCCACGCGCCCACGAAGA
>JANYBX010000404.1 GCA_025360615.1 Opitutia bacterium | reverse complement strand
CCTTCTAAGCGAAATTCACACCAATAGTGCGAAAATTTGCACGGGGATGTAGGCGGGTGGCCGGGTCGTCTTTTCTGCGGGATGACGGCGAGTGGAATTGACGGGGAGCCATCACGATTGCGGCTGATGCAGCGACCCGCCCCGGCGCTGCGCGCAACCTGCTCAAGAGGGAATTTTAAGCCAGCGCCGGCCGAATGAGGGGAAATCCCGGGGCGGATTTGACGGAAATAATACGATTATTTTCGCGGAGAGGTGCCGATAGAATGAGTAGATCCGCGCGCAACCCCTGATCGTGGTGCGCGGGCTAACGCCCATGCAATCCATCGACCCGGTCGTCTTTCGCGAACTCAGCGTGATCCACAAAATCATCGAGGATGAGACGTGGCTGGAGGGTGAACGGCGCGGCAGCTGGGTTTCGGTGGACGACCCGGTCGTGCGCGAGAATGTCTGCCAAGTGGTCTTGCGCGTCGGCGAGCAATTGCGGGAGGCGATGCGGCTGGCGATCGCGGCGAACCCGGAGGAATTTCAGCCTCCGCAAAAACGGGCCGGGCGACACAGCCGGGCGGCGTAAGGGGGCGCGGACGGAGTCTGATCAGCCGGATGGGAATGATCGGACGCGGGCTGAAGCCGCGCGCGACAGTGGAGGTCCACCACCGGCCGGACCTGGTTGCGACCGGTCAATTCGGTCGGAGGATCGGCGATCTAGTAGGCGCCGGGGTGAAGGCGGCGGGCTTCGAGGAGGTGTGGGGTCGCGTCCTGCATGCGGCCGGTTTGGCGGAGGGCGAGGGCGAGTTGGAAGTGGGCGTCGGCGAAATCGGGGTTGAGTTGCAGCGCTTGCTCGAAGTGCGAGATCGCCTCGTCGTATTTGCCGGCGCGGGCGAGGGCGCGACCGTAGCTGTGATGCGCCTCGGGATTTTCCGGGGTGAGACGCAGCGCGGTTTCGAAATGAGCGATGGCTTCGGGAAAACGATCCGTGAGCGTGAGCGCGATGGCCCAGTTGAGCTCGGCGTCGGGATAGTCGGGCTGCAGACGCACCGCCTGCGCGAAGTGAGCGATGGCCTCGTGGGGGTGGCCGGAGGAGACGAGGGCGAGGCCGAGGTTGAAACGGGCGGCGGCGTAGGCGGGATTCAGTTTGATCGCATGGGTGAACTGAGCGCGGCCTTCGGCGCTGCGGCCAAGGGCCATGAAAGTAATGCCGAGGTTGTTGTGCGCTTCGGCATAGCGGGGCTGGAGGCGAAGCGCGTGTTCGAGATGGGGAAGAGCCTCGGCGGCGCGACCGAGGCGAGTGAGGGCGTCGCCGAGATTATTCAGGGCCTCGGGAAAATCAGGGCGGAGGCCGAGAGTTGCTTCAAAGTGCGGGAGCGCCTCGGGTGCGCGACCGGACTCGACGAGGGCTTGGCCGAGGTTGTTGTGCGCCATCCAGCAGGCGGGGTTTCGCGCGAGCGTGGACTCGTAGAGGGTGAAAAGATCGCGGTAGTTGTCGCATTGCGACCACGTGAGCGCGCCAAGAATCGTGAGGAGCGCGGCGGGCGTGGCGAGTTGCGCCCAGCGAGGGAAACGCGAGAGGGCGAGCGTGAGTCCGGCGGCGGCGAGCGCGAGGATCGCAAGGCTGGCGTGATACTGAAAATGGTCGGCGACGAAGGAAAAGAGGAACGGGTAGACGTTGATGAAGCCGAGGGCGGGAAATAGCGTGCCGGCGAAAAGCAACGCGGCGGCGAGCGGGGCGCGCGAGCGGCGTCGCCACCAGGCGAGGCCGGCCAGTAGGACGAGCGCGGTGGTGGGAAACAGCCACTGCCACGCGACGGTGGAGTCGATCGTCCAGCGCGGATAAATGAAAATGAGATCGGCGGGCCAGAGGAGTTTCCCGAGGTAAAACCAGAACGCGCGGCCGGCGAGCAGCAGGCGTTGCAGGAGAGTGAGGGAGAAGTCGGTGCCCTGCGCGCCGATGTAGGCGTGCTCAAACGACGCGGTGATGGCGCCGGCGGTGGCGGCGAGGGCGAACCAGAGAAGCAGCGGCTGCACATCGCGGCGGAAGGAGAGACGGCCTTGTTGCCACCAGAGGATCACGAGGAGAGCGGCGGGCAGGGTGGCGGTGACTGATTTGCTGAGCAGCGCGGCGACGAAGAAGAGCGTGGCGCGCAGGTAGGCGGAGCGTTGGCGATTTTCGGCGAAGCGGAGGTAGGTGAGGGCGGCGGTGAGATACAGGACGAGCGAGAGCGTGTTTTTTTGCTCGGTGATCCACGCGACGGATTCGACGGTGACGGGATGCAGCGCGAAGAGAAACGCGGCGAGCCACGCGCCGGGCACGGCGAGGCGGAGAAGCAGCCGAGCGAAGAGGCACGCGGCGGTGGCGTGAAGGAGGATGTTGAGCAGATGATAGCCGACCGGCGCATCGCCCCACAGCTTGTGCTCGAACCAGAACGCGGAGTGCAGGAGCGGGTAGTATTGCTGCGTGGTCCCGATCTCGAACCAGATCCGCCAGAGCCCCGACCACGACTGCAAGGCCGCGTGGGTGACGTGCCCCAGATCGTCCCAGAGAAAATCGCCCTTCAGGACGGGGAAGTAGGCGGCGAGCGCAGCTATGATGAGCAGCGCACTCAGCCCGCCTACCGACCAACGGTTTGATTTCGGTGCGACCAGCGAGGCGGCAATGGGCGAGATGGGGTGCTTCGGTTGCTTCATGCTCGCGGGGGAGCGAACGACTCACGCCGTTCTCAGGCAAGGCGCATGCGGCCGTTCGCGCATTCGGGAGACGGGAAAATCATCTGGGTTTACGGGCAAAAAAATCGCCGCCACTTGCGAGAGTGGCGGCGATGGGAGGAATCAGTCACGCGACTGTCGCGCGACGAGGGACTCGACGATCGTTACAGATCGAACGAGGCACTCAGGATAAACTGTCGCGGGTCGACGATGCGGTAGGTGGCCCCACGCCCGTCGAAGAAAGCAGCCGTTTTCTGCAGGCGGACTCCGCTTTCCTGAAGGTTCTTCACGTTAAACTGGAAGGTCGCGCCGACTCGGTCGCGGAACAACTTGGTCCGATAGCTGAGCAACAGATCGGCATAGATCTCCGGCGCCGCGTAGATCGGCCGGTTGGAATCGAGAAACAGGATCTTGTTCGCCGGGAGGGTGAGGTCCAAGCCCGGAGTATATCCGAGTCCGTAGTATCCGATGGACCCCTTGCTGGAGTAGCGCAACGAGCCACCCACACTCATGTTCCTGAGGATCGCGTTGTTGGTGATGCCGGCGAGCTTATACCGCGTGTTGATCTTGGCGGAGTATTCGCGCTGCTGGGCCAAGGGGCGGCCGATCGTAGCGCGGAACACGGACATCGGCGCATCGACATTCGCGGCGAAGTTCAACGCGGGCGTCTGGGTGGCGCTGTAGCCGGACAGCGTGGTGAAGGGCGCGCCCATGATATTCCACCAGAGCAAGTTGCCGCTGGCGCCGTTGGGAATCGCTGGATTTGTGGCTGTGATTGTGCTGGTGACAGTAGGCGTTGCACCCACGGTGGAAGTGTATGTCGCAGTGGTCCCGGTAGTGCTCACGTAACTGTAGCGCGGGTCTTCAAGCGTCGTCCAAATGGGCATGCGCGCTGCGATATAATCGTCCACCGCTCTGCCCGCCCCCGTGTTCATCGCAATCGTTTTGGTGACCGACGCACTGACCGTCCAATTGCGGGTGGGGTTGAAGTTGATTTCCAGCTCATGGCCCGTGGACCGCGTGTCATTGACCGCGGCATAGGTGCCGTTGGCGCCAATTCTCACCAGCCCGTTATACTGCTCGATCGGCATCTTGATCGCCGCGGCAATTTGCTCGTTGGTGGCGGTGCCGCCGGTGGCGAGTCCGTTAATCCAAGCGGTCGTCTGAGTCCGCAAGTTATACGGATCGTTCGAGACAAATCCCTCATACCGCAGGATACGCTGGGCCATCGTGGAGATGTCGCCATCGCGTTTGTTGAGCTGTTTGGTATCGAAGTGAGTGTAGTGGATGGACAGTTTTCCATCCAGCACCGTCATCCAGAAACCGAGATCCTTGGTCCGGCCGGTTTGGTTGGGCAGCAGCTTGAGGAACAGATCGTAGGCCGGGCCCTGAGCGATGAAGTTATCCGCTTTGGCGTAGGTGAGAGCGAGGCCGCTGACCGCTTGGGACAGAAACCGGCTGACGCCGCTTTTGCCCTCGGACTGGAGGATCTTGAGGTCCTGGAACGGGCGAACCACGACGGAGGTGAACTTCGTCTTGCCTTTGGCTACGCGCCAGGGGCCCACCCACGTGTTGTCCTTCGCGAAGTCAAATGCGCGTAGGTCCGGGGTCAGCAAGGGGAACGGGGAATTGCGGTCAAACACGGTGTCCTGGCGCAGTCCGAACGTGGCAACCAGCTTGTTGTTGAGGAAGCTGCTTTGGAGCACGCCACCGACGGTCTTTACCACTTCGTTGAGGTTGGCGAGACCGCCACCCTGAGACGGGGTGAAGCCGACGGCAGAAACATCCTTGAACATCGCGCCAGAGGAGGGACCCCAGACATAGGGAACACTGGCCCCTTCCGGGAAAAGGTTCGGGGCGTATTGAACGCCACCGCCAGGCGTGCTGCCGACATAATAATTTTCGCTGAGCCGGGCATAATTGCCGGGAACGAGCAGCGCGCCTGCCGTAGTTGCGTTAGGTGGGGTGCCAAGATAGAGGGGATTAACACTGGCATTCGATTGGTAGCCCAACGGAGCATTAAGGGCGGCATATTTTTGTTCCCAACTCTTGTCGAGGCCCAGCGCGGTATGCCGGTAGTTGTAATTATAATTCTTCTGATCCTTGAATTCGTAATAGCCAAGGACCTGCTGGACGCCGAGCCACTTGCTCCAACCCTTGTCTTGGGTGAAATCGACCTTATAGGCGACCTGAGCCCGGTCGGTATCCCACAGCAAGGGTTTGTTCCGCAGGTAGGGCTCGCTGCTCTTCAGGAAGGGGCGGCCAAAATAAGGATTGGGCGTGCCATCCAAATTAACCTTGTTCACGTCGACCATGAGCTGGCCGACATTGCTGTTCACGCTCGCGGCACCCATGGGCTGGTTTTCCAGCCGCTTGGCATCCTCGCGCATGAAGGTGACCTGGGCTGCCAAGGTATGCTTGGGGGTGCTGATGATGATCTGGTCGAGCTGGGCCAGGTAGGTATCGACGTCGTCCCAAGCCTTGCCGTTGCCCGCCAGATTGATTTTGGAATAGTCGTAGATCGACTTATCAGTGATGGGGCGGGCCACGGAATTGTAGAGCGGCTGTTGCGTGGAGGTGAATGTTTCGGACGGACCCATGAGCTGAAGGCCGATACCGGAGGCCGTCGACGCAAACGGGTCTGTCACTGAAAAAGTATTTCCTGCAGGGGTCGAAGGATTAGCCGTATAACGAGCCATGGTCCAATAAGGGGCCTCGCCCGGAGCGCCGATCTGGAAGGGCGAACGAGTATCAGTGCCGGCGAAAAAGCTCGGGGTGGCCGTATACGGGAGGGTGGCGTTGAGGTTATTTCCAAGACCCATGACCCGCCCGTCGGCAAAGGTGATGTAGCCGGTGGTGGGATTCCAACCCGGTTGCCCTTGCCGGAACCAATCCGTGTAATAATCACGCGGGGTCGTGTAGTTCGGCCGGACGGCCGCATTCTTGTAGTTATACCACGAGAGCGCCAGCGTCGTGTTTTTGAACGGCCGGTATTTGAGCTGCGCGCTGAGCCGGCGGGCATCTTCGCCAGAAGGCTTACGCTCGAAGCCAGTGTGCTGATTGGCGTAACTCGCGCGCACCGCAAGCTTACCCTTGACCAGCGTTCGGTTCACGTCGAGCGAGGCGCGCCAGCCCTCGTAGCTGTCGCCGCGCAAGTCCGCGCGGGTGAAATTGCGGCTGAGGTTGGCGGTGGCCGGGACCTGATTGACCGTGCCGGAAGCGTTGCCTAAGCCGAAGATGTTGGCGTTGGGTCCGCGGCTCAGCTCGAGCGAGTCCATCCAGAGCGGATCGATGGGCGTGCGACCCGACACCTGGATGTTGTTGAACGCGACGTTGGCGCTGCCGATACCGCGCACGCGGTTGGCGTTGTTCGGATTAAGGCTCACTTGGTCAACCACGGCGCCCGTGCGGTCGGTGTCGAACTGGGAGTATGATCCGGTGCCCTCGGTGCTCGCCATGTGATCGAACACGTCGTTGATATCGAGCATCGCGAAGTCGGTCATCTGCTCCTTGGTCATCACGGTGATCGACTGGCCCAAGTCCTCGATCTTCGAGTTGAGCCGGGTGCCGGACATCGAGTTCGAGGAGAAGTAGCCCTTCGTATCGGACACGACCTCGAACGGAGACAAGACGAGCGTGGATTCCCCTTCCACTGATTTCGTGCTAGGGGTGGCGACGGTCTCGACGGGGACGGGCTTTTTCTTGGCTTGGGCCGCTGCGGTGGCGGCGGGTGTCGCAGGAGCGGCGGTTTGAGCCAGGGCGACGGTGGCGGAAACGGCGAAACACAGATGCGCCGCAATCAAACGGCGCAACGGCATGGATGGTCTGGGGTGGTAGTTCATAGGGAAAAACGGGGTGGAAAACTAAAGCAGGTGCGGCGATTCGTGACCCTGAAAAAGGACACGTGTCGTCGTAGAGCGGGGAGGTCCGTCCAAGCAAATTTATTCTTCGATTTTATGGAGCGAGCACGGGGGTGTTTTCGCGGGGTCAAGGGCAAGGAAGAGAAAAAGATCACAGAGTTTTGCGCGCCTGGGGAGTTCGTCGATGCGCGCATTGTTGACTGAATCGGGAGCGCTCAATGCTCGCCGGGGAGCTTCGCCGGGCCGACGCCGGGTTGGATGGTGCGGGTGACGCGCTCGAAGGTGGGGTGGTCGGCGTCCTTCACGTCGAAATCCTTTTCGGCGGTGAATGCGACGTCCTGGAGCGTAATGTTGGTGATCGGGCGGTCGGGGAGGCCGTGGATGATGCCGGCGTTGCGCGAGCCCTCGATCTTCACGTGGTCGATCAGGATGTTGCGGATGGCGGGGACTTTCGTCGGGTCGCCAATGAAATTGGGGCGGTTGTTGTCGACGTAGTCGAGTTGGAGGACGATGGCGTTGGCGACGCCTTTCATCGTGATGTCGGTGTAACGGATGTTTTCCACGAGGCCGCCGGCGCCGCGCATGGATTTGATGCGGATGCCGCTGTCGGTGCCCTCGAACGTGCAGTTGCGCACGAGCATGGTGTGGACGCCGACGATGGTCTCGGAGCCGATGGAGATGCCGTGGCCGTGCTTGATGGTGCAATCCTCGATGAGGATGTCGGTGCCGCCGGATTTGATGACGATGTCGTCGTCACCGGTGTCGATATCGCAGTGGTGAATCCACGCGCGGGTGACGGGGCCGGGGTCGATGGCGTCGGTGTTGGGCGCGCTGCCATCCCAAGGGGCGCGGACTTTCACGCGCTCGATGGTGAGATCAGTGATGTTGCGCGGCACGAGGTGAAACATGGAGGAGTTGCGCAGCGTGATGTCGGCCACGCGGAGACGTTCGCAGCCGCTGAAAGTCACGAGATGCGGGCGACGGTAGACGACCCGGCCGGGCTCGGTATCGGCGACGTTGCGCGCGGCGCGCTCGGACCAGGCCCACCAGTGCGCCCCACTGCCGTCGATGACGCCGGTGCCGGTGAGAGCGACGTCGTGGAGATTTTTGCCGGTGATGAGCGGCTCGGGGACTTTATATTTCGCGCTGGCCTCGGCCTGCGACTTGAACGTCGCCGGATCGGCGATGCCGAGGGCCTCAAACGTGTCGGGCGCCTGAATGACCGCGCCCTCGTCGAGATGAAGATCGAGGCTGGAGCAGAGCGCAAACGGTGCGGTGCGGAAGACGCCCTTCGGCACGACCAGGTTGCCACCGCCGGCTTGGCCGACCGCGGCGATGGCCTTCTTGAACGCATCGGTGTTCATCGTCGTCCCGTCGCCGATGGCACCGAAATCGGTGAGCTGAAAGGTGCGCTCGGGAATGACAGGCAGGGCGGGCTTGACGTGCTCGGCGGAGGAAACGTCGACGGCCGCGGCGGCGCCGGTCGCGAAACCGGCCATACCAATGGCGGTCAGAATAAAGAAAAAACGGGGGGAGGTTTTCATGGAATGGAGGTGCGAATGGTTTCGGAGATTACTTCAAGTCGAGTCCCGTGCCCGTGACGTCGGTCGCCGTGAGGAGCGGGCCCTCAAGGCCGTTGACGTGATATCGCGCAAGACCGCGCCTTTGACGTGTTGCAGGTCGATGCCTTTGGTGGCGGTGCCAGAAATATTTGTGAGGGAGAATCCTTCGACGGGTTTTTCGGGAGCGACTTGGACGGCGTCGACCACGCCCGTGACGTTTGCGAGGCGGACGTTGGAGAAGCTCAGGTTTTTCGCGGACGGATAGCCGACGAGCCCTTCGACCGGATCGTCCGCAGTGTTGGCGTTGCCGCCGACGGTGAGATTAATGCGGAGAAAACCGCCGCTGAGAATATTGAGATCGTCGCCGACGATATTTTCCCTGACGCCCGCGCGACCGATACGGGTCTTCAGGTCGATCGCGTGGATCTTGCCGGAGAGTTTGCTGTGCTCAATGCGGATGTTGCGCACGCCGCCAGAGATTTCGCGGCCGATGCCGATGGCGGCGAACCGGCTGCAACGCAGCGTGCAACCGGTGATGAGCACATCCTCGACGGGTTTGCCCAGGCGCGCGCCGTTCAGGCCGCGTCCGGATTTTAGCAAAATGGCGTCGTCGCCGGTGTCGAGGGCTTTTTGAAACGCGGCCGTGTCCTTGGTCGCGCCATCGCCGACCGCGCCGAAATCACGCACGTTGAAAACCGCCCAGCTCTCGGCCGCGTGCGTGTCAACGGCGGGCGCGAGCGACAGGAGCGCGAGGAGTCCGGGCAACGGGCGAAGAGTCATGAAAAGCTGTTTGGGATGCGCGCAGAGGAGGGGAACGCTAAGCCCGGCGAAGCCGATGCCAGCACGGAAACGTGTCCGAATTTCTATGCAATCCAAAGAGCGCCGGCGACTCGTTGGAAAATTCCCCACGGCAAACGGCGCTTCCCATTCGCCGCGCGGCTCGCGTATCGTCCGCCGCACCGCGAACTCCTCCGATGGGGAGCACGGGGCCGGCCTGCTGGCCGGCAAAACCTCCGAAAATCAAACTATGAAAAAAATATCCCTGATCCTGATGACCGTCGGACTGATGGCGTTGACGCCGGCGTGTAGCACGACTGCGAGCAGCGTTTCCGCGGTGACTCCGCCCCCCGTGACCGCGCCGAAGAGCGTGATCCATGTCGTGACCGTGGCGTGGAAAGCGGGCACGACACCCGAGCAGATCAAAGCCGCGCTCGATGGCGTGCAGGGATTGCCCGCAAAATTCAAGGGGCTCACACGGGTCTGGACGAATCCGCTCAAGGTGCAAAATGCCGCCGGTGCCAACGTGAAGAAAACGCATGTCTTCGTGATGGAGTTTGCCGACGAGGCTGCGTTCAAGGCCTACACCGACAGCCCGGAGCAACTGGAATGGTATAAGACCTACCTGCCCATTCGCGAGCAGAGCACGACGTTCGACATCACGAACTGAACGGTTCGGTCGGATTGCAGGAGCGGCTTCATGCCGCGATA
>JANYBX010000375.1 GCA_025360615.1 Opitutia bacterium | reverse complement strand
TCGCTGGTGCGCGATGCCGCGGGTGTGCCGATGCATTTCATCGCGCAGGTCGAGGATATCACCGGGCGCAAGCAACTGGAGCAGGCGCTGGGGGAGAGCGAGGAACGCACGCGGCTGTTTGCCGAGCACGCGCCGGCGGCGGTGGCGATGTTCGACCGCGAAATGCACTACCTCGTGGTGAGCAAAAAATGGATCGCGGATTACAAGCTGGAGGGGAAACCCGTGGTGGGCCGGTCCCACTACGAAGTGTTCCCGGACATCCCGGAGCGGTGGAAACAGGACCACCGCGATTGTCAGGCGGGCGCGGTGCTGGTGTCCGAGGCGGATGTGTTCGTGCGGGCGGATGGGAGCAGGCAATGGCTGCGCTATGAAGTGCGGCCGTGGATGCGATTGGACGGGAAGATCGGCGGCATCGTGATGTTCACGCAGGACATCACGCAGCAGAAACAGCTGGAGCAGAGCCTTGCTCAGGCGCGCGACCAGGCGGTGGATGCCTCGCGGTTGAAATCGGAATTTCTGGCGACGATGAGCCATGAGATCCGGACGCCGATGAACGCGGTGATCGGCATGGCGGGCCTGCTGGCCGATACTTCGCTCACGCCCGGGCAGGACGAAATGATGCGCACGATGGTCGGCGGCGCGGAGAACCTGCTGACGATTATCAACGACATCCTGGATTTTTCCCGGATCGAGGCGGGAAAGCTGCGGCTCGATCCGGCGGAGTTCGATTTTCGGCGCGTGGTGGAGGAGACGGTGGCGCTGCTCGCGCCGCGGGCGCACGAGAAGAGCGTGGAGCTCACGTGCGAATTCGCCTCGGCGCCCGCATCGATGCTACTCGGCGACGGTGGGCGCGTGCGGCAGGTCCTCACCAACCTGATCGGCAACGCGATCAAGTTCACCGATGCCGGCGAGGTGGATGTGACGGTGCGCACGGTGACGGAGACGGCGGAGCGAAGCCGGCTGCGCGTGAGCGTGCACGACACGGGGGTCGGGATCGCGCGCGAGGCGCAGGCGCGGTTGTTTCAGCCGTTCATGCAGGCGGATGGGAGCACGACGCGGCGGTTCGGCGGCACGGGGCTCGGGCTGGCGATCAGCCGGCAGCTCGTGGAATTGATGGGAGGCGAGATCGGTTTTGAGAGTGAACCGGGAAAGGGATCGGTGTTTTGGTTTGAGTTGGAATTCGCGCGGCGGAAGGCCGTGCCGGCGTTCTCGGCGCCGGCTTTGCCGGGGGGAAGGCGCGTGCTGGTCGTGGACGACAACGAGACGAACCGGCGCATCCTGCTCGGTCAGCTGGAGCAATGCGGAGTGCAGGCCGAGGCGGTGGCGGACGGGGTGACGGCGCTGGGGCGATTGCGCGATCCGGCGGCGGGGCCGTGGCATTTGGTGGTGCTCGACTGGCACATGCCGGGAATGAGCGGCCTCGAACTGGCGGTGGAAATCCACGCCGATCCGACGCTGGCCGAGGTGCCGCTGGTGATGTTGTCGTCGGCGGGCCCGCACGCGGATATCGGGACGGCGACGGCGGCCGGGTTCGCGGCGTTCCTGACCAAGCCGGTGACGGGGGAGCAACTGAGCCGCTGCATCACGCGCGTGCTGTCGAAGGCGGCGCCGGCGGCGTCGAACGGGACGGTGGCTGCGGGGCCGGAAAACGGGCGCGGATTGCGGCTGCTGTTGGCGGAGGACAATCCGGCGAACCAGCGGGTGGCGGTGATGTTGCTCGCGAAGCTCGGCTATGCGGTCGAGGTCGCGGCGAACGGCCAACTCGCGCTCGCGCGACTGAGCGCGCAGGAGTTCGACGCGGTGCTGATGGATTGCCAGATGCCGGTGCTCGATGGCTACGAGACGACGCGGCGCATCCGCGCGGGCACGCTGGTGGGCGTGAATGCGCGGGTGCCGATCATCGCGTTGACGGCTTACGCGCGGCCGGAAGATCGCGCGCGGTGCCTGGAGGTGGGCATGAATGACTACGTGACGAAGCCGATCCGGACGGTGGAGTTGCGCGCGGCGCTGGAGCGGTGCGGGCTCGGGGTCAGCGGGGCCGCGCGCGCGGTGGTGCCGAAGGCGGTGGAGGGGGTGTTCGACGCGGAGGCTTTCGAGTCGGCGCGGGCCCTGCCGGGGAACGAGGGCGCGTCGCTGCTGCCGGAGTTGATCCGCTTGTATTTGAGCGACGAGGCGGAGCGGCTGGAGCGCATCACACGACTGGTGGGCGAGCGCAGGAATGACGCGCTCGGGGACGAGGCGCACAGCCTCGGGGGCAACGCGGCTTCGTTTGGCGGGATCCAAGTGCGGAAAGCGGCGTTGGAATTAGAGCGGGTGGCGCGGGCGGGTGATTGGCCGGGAGTGTCCGTCCAGCTCGTGTCGTTGCACGAAGCGTGCGAACGCTTGCGGACCGAGGTGGCGCGACTCAACCTCGCGGCACGATGAAGATTTTGGCCATCGAAGATCAGGCGGTGGCAGCGTTGCAGCTCATGGCGGTGCTCCGGTCCCTCGGCCATGACGCCGCGCACGTGCCCGATTCCACGACGGCGCTGGAGCGGCTGACGCGCGGGGGATACCGGGTGGTCGTGAGCGACTGGCTGATGCCGGGAATCGACGGCCTGGAACTCTGCCGCCTGATTCGGAAGCGGGGCGGCGAGTATGTTTATTTTATTCTCATCAGCTCGAACCGGGTGACGAAGGAGAACCGCCAACTCGCGCTCGCGGCGGGGGTGGACGATTTCCTGACGAAGCCGATCGACGCGGACGAACTCGGGATGCGGCTGCACGTGGCGGAGCGGATCATCGGGCTGTCGGCGCAGGTGGAGCAGCTGGAGTCGTTTCTGCCGATTTGCAGCTACTGCAAAAAAATCCGGGACGACAAAAAATATTGGCAGGAGATCGAGTCGTATTTCCGCCGGCAGCAGGGGACGAGGTTTAGCCACGGCATCTGCCCCGACTGCTACGAGCGGGAGATGGCGCCGCAGCTCCGGGCGATGGGGATCGACCCGACGCTGCCGAAGGAAGGGGCCATTCCCTAGCGCACAGCCAAGCGGTGACGTGCGCTGATCAAACAAATGCCGAACGCTCTTACCAAGGAGAAATCGCCCTACCTGCTCCAGCATGCGGAGAATCCAGTGGACTGGATGCCGTGGGGCGAGGTGGCGTTTGCCAAGGCGCGGGCCGAGGGGAAACCGATTTTTTTGAGCATCGGCTACTCGACCTGCCACTGGTGTCACGTGATGGCGCACGAGTCGTTTGAGGACGCGGGGATCGCGGCGCTGCTCAACGAGAGTTTTATCGCGATCAAGGTGGACCGCGAGGAGCGGCCGGATGTGGACAAGGTTTACATGGCCTATGTGCAGGCGCTGACGGGGCACGGCGGCTGGCCGCTGAGCGCGTGGCTGACGCCGGAGCTGAAGCCGTTTTACGGCGGCACGTATTTTCCGCCGCAGGATCGGCCGGGGCGCGCGGGGTTCCCGTCGTTGCTGCGCGCGATCGCGAAAGGCTGGCGCGAGGAGCGGGACAAGCTCGTGGCGGAGGGAGAGCGAGTGCTGGCGACGCTGCGCGCCGGAGCGGAGAGTTCAGGGTCGGGGGTTGAGCGTTCGGAGGCAGCGGGGCTGGCGGACGGGGCGGGGGCGGCGTTTGAAAAGGGGTTTCAGTATTTTCACGAGGCGTTTGATCCGGCGCACGGCGGCTTTGGGGGCGCGCCGAAATTTCCGCGCGCGAGCAATCTCAGTTTTCTTTTTCGGTGTGCGGCGCAGCAGGGGGCGGAGTCGGAGTTGGGAAAAGCGGTGCGCGACATGGCGGGGCACACGTTGCGGTCGATGGCGCAGGGTGGCATCCACGACCACGTGGGCGGCGGGTTTCACCGCTACGCGGTGGACGAGGGGTGGTTCGTGCCGCACTTCGAAAAGATGCTCTACGACCAGGCGCAGATCGCGGTGAATTTTTTGGAGATGAAGCAGGCGTCGGGCGACGAGCGCTACGCTTGGCTGGCGCGGGATATTTTCGACTACGTGGCCGAGCAGCTGACGAGTCCGCAGGGGGGATTTTATTCGGCGGAGGATGCGGACAGCGCGCCGCCGGAGGCGGCGCGAAGTGACAAGGGGGAAGGGATAAGTGAGAAGAAGAGCCGGCACGCGGAGGGGGCGTTTTATGTGTGGACGCACGCGGAGATCGCGGTGGCGCTGGGGGAGGACGCGGCGTTTTTCTGCGCGCATTTTGGGGTGAAGGAAAATGGCAACGTGGCATCGCACCTCGATCCGCAGGGCGAGTTTGCGGGGAAAAACATCCTCGCGCCGGTGCGGGCGCTCGCGAAATCGGCGCAGGCGGCGGGGCTCACGACGGAGCAGGCGAGCGAGAAATTACGCGGGGCGCTCGGGCGGCTGCGGGCGGTGCGGGCGGCGCGGCCGAGGCCGTTGCTGGATGACAAGGTCATCACGGCGTGGAATGGGTTGATGATTTCGGCGCTGGCGAAGGGCGCGCAGGTGCTGGGCGGGGAGAAAGAGGAGCGCGAAAAATACCTGAAGGCGGCGGTGCGCGCGGCGGAGTTTGTAGAGCGGGAACTTTTTGACGCGGAGCGCGGCGTGTTGTTTCGCTGCTGGCGGGAGGGGCGCGGGGCGAACGAGGGGTTTGCGGAGGACTACGCGTTTTTTATCCAGGGGCTGCTCGATTTGCACGAGGCGTCATTTGAGATCCGCTGGTTGCAGTGGGCGGAGCGGTTGCAGCGGAAAATGGACGAGCTGTTTTGGGACGGGGCGCACGGGGGTTATTTTAACTCGGCGGCGGGCGATGCGAGCATCCTGCTGCGGTTGAAGGAGGATTACGACGGGGCGGAGCCGGCGCCGAGTTCGGTGGCGGCGCTGAATCTGCTGAGGCTGGGGGTGGTGTTGGATGAGGGGGTGGCGGGGAGCGATGGCACGGGGGCGGCGCGGCCGCAGGGTAAAGTCGCGTTTCGCGTGCGGGGGCTGCGGTGCATCGAGGTGTTTCTCGCGCGGTGGAGTGCGACGCCGCAGGCGATGCCGCAGATGCTGTGCGCGCTGGAGCTGGCGTGCGGGCCGTCGCGCCACGTGGTGCTCGCGGGCAATCCGCAGGCGGAGGATTTTCGCGCGCTGGTGGCGGTGTTGCACGATGGCCTCGGGCCGCGGCGGACCTTGCTGGCGGCCGATGGTGGCGAAGGGCAGGCGTGGCTGGCGGCACGCGCGTCCTGGCTCGACGGGATCGGGCCGATCAAGGGGCGCGCGGCGGCTTATGTGTGCGAGGAGTTCACGTGTCTGGCGCCGGTGACGGGCACGGAGGAGTTGCGCCTGCTGCTGTAAGGTGTTTTCAAGGCGGGAAGAGTGGTGGCTCCGGTTCGGAGACCGCCGGGCCGAAAAGAAATTTACCCCACCTTGAACAGCGACGCCAAAGACCCCGGGTTGCGACGTGGGCTGGGTGGGATCGGCGCGATGCTGGTCGCCATGGCACTGGCGGTGTTCGCGGGGCGTTTTACCGGCACGATCTGGCTGGTGACGTTTGCGCCGGAGGGGGCGCCGATGGCTTTTAGCACGGCGGTGGGTTTTTTGCTGTGCGGTGTGGCGCTGTGGGCGCACGGGCGGGGGCGGGCGGGGGTGGGGCGGTGGCTGGGTGCGGCGGTGGCGTTGTTGGGCTTGGGCACTTTGGTGGTTTACCAGATGGCGGAGCCGCTGGGGTGGAAGGCGTTTATTTTCGACCCGCAATATCGGGCGCGGGGCGTGGGGTTTGACGGGCGCATGTCGCCGAACACGGCGGCGGCGTTCGGGGTGTTGGGGTGGGCGATCGCGTTGCTCGACGCGAGGAGGCCCCGGGTGCGGGTGCTGGCCGTGCTGGGTTCGGTGCTGCTGGCGGTGGCGTTCATGGCGTTGATCGGCTACGCGACGGGGCTGCGGATGGCTTTCTCGTGGTGGCGCTACACGGGGATGGCGCTGCACACGGCGATGGGATTCATGGCGGGGAGCGTGGCGGTGCTGTGGTGGGGCGTGCAGCACGCGCGGGGGGAAGACCGGGCGGCGGCGCGGTCGCTGCCTTTTTTCATCACGGCGGGGGGGATGGTCGTCGTGATGGGGGTGGTGTCCTACGTGAGCAGCGGGGAGTTGATCGCGGCGGGGGCGCGGGTGGCGCGTTCGTGTGAGGTGCGGGGAGGAATCGATCATTTCGTCGCGGAGGTGGCGCGGTTGGAATCTTCGGCGCGGGCGTATGCGCTGACGGGCGCGGATAACTTCAGCGACCGCGCGGAGTTTCACCGGCGGGAGATGTTGCAGCAGCTCGAAGAAACGAGGGGCTTGGTCGCCGGGCAGGGGGAGCAATCCGAGCGGCTGGGACGGCTCCGGGAGCTGGCGGAGCAAAAATTTGCGCAGAACGAAGCGTTGATGCGGATCCGGCGGGAGCAAGGGTCCGCGGTGGCCGCGGCGTGGCTCGGGGAACTGCCGTCGCCGGCGAGCCGGGCGTTGGTGAACCTGACGGAGGAGGCGCGGGCCGAGGAGGAGAAATCGCTCCAGCGGCGGCGCGCGGAACTGGTGACGATGGAGCGCGGGGTGCGCCTCGTGCAAGGAGGGGCGGGACTGATGGCGCTGGGTTTGGTCGTGATGGCGCTGGTGCTCGAGCGGCGCGCGGCCATCGCGCGGGGGAGCGCGGAGCGGGCGCTGCGGGAGAACGAGGAGCGCACGCGGCTGTTTGCGGAGCACGCGCCGGCGGCGATGGCGATGTTCGACCGGGAGATGCGCTACCTCGTGGTCAGCCAGCGCTGGTTGCAGGATAACGGAATGACGGGAAAAAACATCATCGGCCTGAGTCATTACAAGCTTTCCCCCGAGATCCCGGCGCGCTGGAGGGAGATTCACCGGCGGTGCCTGGGGGGCGCGACGGAGTTGCACCAGGCGGATTCCTTCGATCGCGCGGACGGGCGGCGGCAGTGGCTGAGCTGGCGGGTGCAGCCGTGGCACCGCTCGACGGGGGAAATCGGGGGGATCGTGATGTTCACGGAGGATATCACGTCGCGGGTGAAGATGGAGGAGACGATGCGCGAGAGTGAGGAGCGCTTCCGGTCGTTTGCGCAGCTGGCGCCCGTGGGCATCTGCCAGGTGGATCCGCGCGGGCGCACGCGGTATGTGAACGCGCGCTGGTGCGAGTTCACGGGCCGGAGCGCGGACGAGGCGGTGGGGGAGCTGTGGAGCGCCGGGTTGCACCCGGGAGACCGGATGGTGGCGTCGCGCGCGTGGGCGGCGTTTGTGCGCGGGGTGAGCGACTTGATTATCGAATACCGGTTTCTGCACCGGGATGGGAGTATCGTGTGGGTCGCGGGTTCGGCGGTGCCGCTCCGCGACAACGCGGGGCGCGTCACGGGTTTTCTCGGCACCGTGATGGACATCACGGCGGCGAAGGCGGCGAAGGCCGCACTGCAGGAGAGCGAGGAGCGTTTCCGAAACGCCTTTGAGTCCGCCGGCATCGGCATGGCGATCGCGGCGCTCGACGGCCGGTGGGTGCGCGTGAACCAGGCGTTCTGCGACATCGTCGGCTATTCCGCGAAGGAGCTGACGCAAAAATCCTTCCAGGACATCACGCACCCCGACGATTTGACGACCGACCTCGCGCATGTGCGGGAGTTGCTCGACGGGAAACGCCGGGCCTACCAGATGGAGAAGCGGTATTTTCACCGCGACGGCCACGCGGTGTGGATCAGGCTCACGGCTTCGCTCGTGCGCGACAGCACGGGTGCCCCCATGCATTTTGTTTCGCAGATCGAGGACATCATGGTGCGCAAACGGCTCGAGCAAAGCCTCGCCCTCGCGCGCGACGAGGCGCTCGCGGCTTCGCGGCTGAAGTCGGAATTCCTCGCCAACATGAGCCACGAAATCCGCACGCCGATGAACGGCATCATCGGCATGGCGGGCTTGCTCATGGACTCGCCGCTCGACGCCGAGCAGGGCGAGATGAGCCGCGTCATTTACCAGAGCGCCGAGAGTCTGCTCGGCATCATCAACGACATCCTGGATTTCTCCAAAATGGAGGCGGGCAAGCTGCGGATCGAGGCGGTGGACTTCGAGCTCGGGAAAGTGGTGGAGGAGACGCTGCGGCTGCTCGCGCCCGCCGCGCAGGGGAAACACGTCGAGCTGAAGACTGAGCTGGACCCGCGCCTCGCGGGCCTGCTGCGGGGCGATGCGGGGCGCATCCGGCAGGTGCTTACCAACATTGCGGGCAACGCGGTGAAGTTCACCGAGCACGGCGAAGTGACGGTGGCGGTGCGTTGCCTGCGCGAGAGCGCGGAGCGCGCGGCTTTTCGCGTGGAAGTGCGCGACACGGGAGTCGGCATCCCGCCGGCGGCGCAGGCGGAGCTGTTCCAGCCGTTCACGCAGGCGGACGGCACGACGACGCGGAAGTTCGGCGGCACGGGCCTCGGGCTCGCGATCTCGCGGCAACTCGTCGAGTTGATGGGCGGCAGCATCGGTTTTGAAAGCGTCGAGGGCCGTGGGTCCACCTTCTGGTTTGTGTTGGAGCTGGAGCGCCGGTCGCAGGGTGCGAGGCCGGCGGCGGGCGGGCGGCTCGCCGTCCGCCCGGGCGGCTCCGGATCGCCGTGGCCGGCCCCGGTGCCGGAAGCGGAGCGCTTGCGCCTCCTGCTCGCCGAGGACAATCCGGCCAATCAACTCGTGGCGCGCATGCTCCTCGCGAAGGTGGGGCACACGGTGGACATCGTGGAAAATGGCGAGCAGGCGCTCGTGCAACTCGGCCGGCAGGCCTACGACGCCATCCTCATGGATTGCCAGATGCCGCAGCTCGACGGTTATGAAACCACGCGGCGCATCCGGTCCGGCGCGGTGCCGGGGCTCGATCCCCACATCCCCATCATTGCGCTCACGGCTTATGCGATGTCGGAGGACCGCGCGAAGTGTCTCGCCGCCGGTATGAACGATTATGTGACGAAGCCGGTGCGCCTCTCAGATTTGGGCGAGGCGCTGGGGCGCTGCGGGCTCGCGGGCGCACCGCTGGTGGCGCCGAAATCCCCCGGGGCCTCGCCCATCCCGCCGGCGGCGGGCGTGCTCGACCTGGAGATGATCGCGCAACTGCGGATGCTACCGGGGCGCGACGGGGCCTCGCTGCTGCCGGAGTTGCTCGCGCTCCATCGGCGGGATGAGTCGAAGCGGCTGACGGCGATCGACGAATTTGCCGGGCAACGGCAAGGTGCGGCCCTCGCGGATCTGGCGCATCTGCTGGCGGGCAGCTACGCGAGCTTGGGCGCCAACGAAGCGCGGGCGGCGGCGCTGGCGCTGGAGGCGGCGGCGCGCGCGGGGGCGTGGGAAAAAGTCGCCGCGCAGCTCGTGCTCTTGCAGGCCGCATGCCTCCGGCTCCGGCTCGCGCTCAACCAAGTTTAGGCCCGAAGACCCATGAAAATCCTCACCGTCGAAGACGATCCCATCGCCCAGTTGTTGTTGGAATCGGCCCTGAAATATCTCGGGCACGAGCCGATCGTCGCGGCCGACGGCGAGGCGGCGTGGGCCGCGCTGAGCGACCGGACGGTGCGCGTGGTCGTGAGCGACTGGCTCATGCCGGGCACGGACGGCCTGGAGCTGTGCCGGCGAATTCGCGCGCGAGGGGAGGGGTATGTTTATTTTATCCTGCTCACGCAGCAGTCGGCCAACGAGGCGAACCAGAACGCGGCGATCGAGGCGGGCGTGGATGATTTTCTCACGAAGCCGGTGAACCCGCGCGAGCTGTGGATGCGGCTGCGCGTGGCGGAGCGCATCCTCGGCTACACGAGGCAGGTGCGGCAACTGGAGTCGTTTTTGCCGATCTGTTCGTACTGCAAGAACGTCCGCAGCGACCAAAACTACTGGCAGCAGATCGAGTCGTATATGCAGTCGCACGCGGGCACGAAATTCAGCCACGGCGTCTGTCCCGAGTGCGTGGAGAAACACGTGCGCCCGATGCTGCGCGCAGCGGGGCTCGACGACACGGCGCTCAATGCGGAACTGCCGTAGCGCGGGGTTGGGCGGCGCGTGTTTGCGGATTGCCGACGGCCGGCGATCTGTCGCACGCTGCGGGGGTGAAGATTCTTGTGATCGAAGACGATGCGGTGGCCCGGGCGATTTTGCGTCAGGCGCTGCTCAGGCTGGGACACGAAGTGCTGGAGGCCAGCGACGGCGACAAGGCGTGGACGTTGCTCCAAACCCAGCCGGTGCGTGTGATCGTGAGCGACTGGATGATGCCGGGGATGGACGGACTGCAGCTCTGCCAGAAGCTGCGCGCGCGGCCGAAGGCGGAGTATGTTTATTTTATTTTGCTCACGGCCAACACGGCGGATCCGGCCAACCGCACCACGGCGGCGGATGCGGGCGTGGATGATTTTTTGGCGAAGCCGATGAATTTCGACGAGCTGTGGACGCGACTGCGCGTGGCGGAGCGGATCCTGCGCTACGCGACGCAAGTCCGCCAGCTCGAGGAGATGCTCCCGATCTGCAGCTACTGCAAAAAAATCCGCGACGACAAAAACTACTGGCAGCAGATGGAAGGCTACATCAACGAGCGCACCGGCAGCGAATTCAGCCACTCAGTGTGCCCCGACTGCTACCAGCGCGTGATCATCCCCGAGCTGGAACAGTTAACCGGCAAGAAGCACACGTGAGCGACGACGAGCGCGCGCTGCGGCTGGAGGAGAAGGTGGCGTATCTCGAGCGCCACGTGACGGCGCAGGACAAGGTGATGCTGGAGCTGAGCGACGACCTCGCGCGACTGCGCGCGGAAGTGCGGGCGCTGCGCGAGCGCGCGGCGGACAGCTCGGGCGGCGGGTCGGGAAACTCAGACGGCGGGGAAATACGCGACGAGCGGCCGCCGCATTATTGAGAGCGGTGGCTCGCCTGGCTTTTTCTGCAAGACGAAGGAAGTGATTTTCTGTCGGGTTTCCCCAGGGGAAGAGCAAAGAGGAGAGTAATGGCCTACATGCCTTTTACCGCACTTTATTGCAGGGCTTGCTCAAAACGTCGCCGCGACTTCCTGCTGGTTTCCGGGGGTCAGGGTTTGCTCTCCGAGGGCGGAGCATTCGAGGGCGTCGTTCTTGTAGAGTTGGTAGGCGATGGGGGCGGTGGCTTCCGTCGTTTCCCAGCGCCATTTGCCGATGGAGACGAATTGAAGCGGCACGCCTTTTTCCCAGCTCAAGCCGGGGCCGGCGCCGCGGATGAAGAGGCGGTTGCCGATGCCGATGTAGGCGGTGACGAGGAGGCGCGTCGCGCCGTCGGATGACACCGTGGGTGTGGGCGCTTCTGCGGCGGGTTCCGAGTTTAGGGTTTCCCCGTTCGACACGCTCAGGGCCTGCGGGGGTTCCGGGTGGGGGGACGTGGGTTCGAGTTGAAAAGCGGGCGCGGGAATTTCGTCGGGGGAAAATTGGACGAACTCGTCGGCGATGACGGACGGGGTTGGCGCGACGATGCCGGGTTCAGGAGTGGCGACGGTTTCGGCGACAGGCGGCGGAGGTGGTTCGATGGCGAAGGGCGGGACGGATTTTTTGGGCGCGCGCTTGCGCGGAGCGGCGGGTGAGACGGTGGACGATTCCGGGTTTCGGGTTTCGGGTTCCGAGTTTTCGGAAGGAGTGGTGACGGGCCGTGAGAAGGGTTCCGGGTTTAGGGGCTCGGGTTTCGGCTGGGAGAAAGGAACGGGGGTGGATGAAAGGGACGGGGCGGAGGCGAGCGCGGCGGTGATGGCAGCGAGCTTGACGTCGAGTTCGGCGAGGAGAGTGAGGCGGGCGGTGCTGAGGGCCAAATCGGCGGCTTCGATTTTTTCGTCGATGGCAATGGTGGCGGCGGCTTGGGCGCGCGCGATGGCGGCGGCGGTCGCGGTGCCAAGTTCGGAGAAATGCCGGCCGGAAGAGGCGGCGAGCTGAGCGAGCGATTCGCTGGCGGCGGCGAGGTGTTTTTGCGCGGAGGCTTCGAGTTTCGCGAGGTCGGCGGCGGTCTTGGAAATTTTCTCGGCGGTGGCGGCGAGGCGTTCGCTTTCGGAGGCGCGGAGTTCGGCGAGGGATTTTTCGAGTTCCTCGGTTTCATCGGCGCGGGCGTTGGTGAGCTGGGCCGTGAACTCACCGATTTTTTCCTGAAGCTTGTGGGGGAGCTGGTCGGCGGCGCGGAGGTTTTTGTGGACGAGCTCGGTGATCTCGTGGAGGCCGGTGGCGGCAATGCCGATCTGCTCGGCGGAGGTGGTGACGGTGGCGGCGAGGGCCTCGAGGGTGCGCTGGCGTTCGTCGAGGGCTTCGTCCTGCTTGCGCGCGTAGTCCGTGAGAAAGGGAACCACGCCGATGATGGCACCGAGGCCCACGCAGCCGACGATGGCGAGGAGGGGCGTGGTGGCGAGCGGGTGCGGGGAGGTCGAGGCGATGAATGTGGCGGTGGCGAGGAGGGCGGCGTCGCCGAGGAGAAAGGGGAGTTTCGGGAGCTGCGGAGTTTGATCGGGTCGGGGCATGGGGGGCGGCGCCGGATTTTTTTTAGCTACGGCCAAGACTGGGAGACAAGCGGCGGCGGGGAGTTTTTGCGGAGCGCGCCGAAGTTTCTCAAGGCGGAAAGGGAGGGAACGGCGAAAGGGATGCGAGGGGAACGAGGTTAAACCGGGAAGAATTTTTCCGCGATGGCGGCGTGGAGGCGGGTCCACTCCGTGGGGTTGAGGTCGTTTTTGCGGCCGGGGGAAATTTGGCGGTGGTCGGTGAGGCGGGTGAGCGGCCAGTGGTGCAGCGCGAGGCGCGGGGCGAGCCATGCGAGAGCGGAGGCGATTTGCGCGGGGGTGAGCGGGGCAGCGCCGGTGTCGCCGGCGAAGGCGAGGCCGAGGAGGAAATCGTTGCAGCGGGTGCGGCCGAGAAAGGTGGAGGCGCCGGCGTGCCAGGCGATGTGCGCGTCGGGCACGAGGGTGCAGCGGGTGCCGTCGGGAGCGATGAGGCAGTGGTAGCTGACCTGGCTGGCGGCGGTGAGCATGTGCGCGATGGTGGCATCGAAGGGCATCACGCTGTGGTGAAAACAAACGCCGAGCTGTTCGTGTGTCGGCGCGAGGTCGCGGTTGGGCGACAGTTGGGTGAACTCGGCGAAGGACACGAGGCGAGCGGATGCCGTGACGCGTCAGAGGCGACGCCAAGCCAGGGCGCAGAGCGAGACGAGGAAGCCGAGGCGGACGGCGCCTTCGAGGGTGAGGACGACGAGCAGCCAGGGGAGGCGGCAGTTGCGGCGCACGGCGAGGCCGAGGGCGAAGATGGCGAGGAAACAGAGGGCGTGGATGCGCGCGAAGGGGAGGAGGAGGAGCGCGAGCGTCCAGAGCCAGTAGGCGAAGAGCATCGTGCTCCAGAAAAACGCGGTGAGTTCACCGAGGCCGAGTTCGCGGGGATCGGCGGAGCGGGCGATTTGCCTGATGCCGACGTAGCGTTCGCAGAGGACGAGTTGCCAGATCTCGAAGAGAAAAAAAACGGGGGCGAGCAACAGCAGCGCGGACATGGCGAAGCGATGGTGGCGGTTTTCGGAAATGGGACGACAGAAATTAAGCCTGAAAACGCCGTGGAAACGCAGGGATCGCGGAGGGCAAGGGGGATTTCACCCGGCGGGATTTTTTGCGTAGATTTTTTTGCGCCAGAAGGTGGGCGTAATTTTATGCGCGGCTTTGTAATCGCGGCAGAGGTGGCTGGCGCTGGCGAAGCCGGAGAGGCGGGCGACTTCGTCGAGGGTGAAGGCGGAGCGCGTCATGATTTCCTGGGCGCGTTCGAGACGGGCTTTTTGAAACGCGGACTTGGGGCTCGAGCCGCGCACTTGCCAAAACAGGCGGCGGAGGTGGCTGGGGGAAACGTGAATGGCGGCGGCGATCTCTTTCACGGAGGGATTGCCGGCGAGGTGGACGGCTTGCCACGCGAGGGCGCTGTCGACCTTGAAGGCGGCGAGTTCGGGGAGACTGGGTGGTTGCCGGGCGGCATCGCCGCCGAGGGCCATCGCGGAGAGTTCGAGCAGGCGGGCTTGGAAAAGCAGCGGGCTGACGATGGTGGGATGCTGGAAGTGGGGCGTGAGTTCGGCGGCGATGTCCCTCAGGCGGAGGATTTCGGCGGCGGTGATTTTCTTGGCGAACCAACCGCCGTGGGAGCGGACGAACGTGTCGAGCGGGTGGGGCACGCTGCCGAAGTGGAGGACGACGCGGTCGAAATTTCGGCGGGGGCGGGCGAACCAGCCGTGGGCGCACTCGGGGGCGAAGACCCAGAGGGTTTTGGCCTGGGGCTCGGGTTGTTCGCCGGCGGTGAAAACCGGCGCGACGCGACCGGCCGTGACGATATAGAATTCCCAATTCGTGCGCCAGTTGACGGGGAAGGGGGCGTTGATCTGGCGGTGGCCGTGGGCGAAATAGCGGAGCATGGGCCGGGCTGAGGTTGAGCAGGATTTGAAGCGCGGGCCGGCGGGATTCGATGTTATTCGACGCGTCGGATCCAGGTGGGCAAAAAAAACGCCGGCCGATAAAAATCGGCCGGCGGAGATTCGAAGGCGGTGGAACCGCGCTGCGAGGGAAATCAATAACGGTAGGTGATCGAGCCCTTCACGTAGCGCGGGTCGCCGACGACGATCGCGGTGCGGCTGCCGCCGGCCTTGATGTAGTCCCGGTTCATGACGTTTTCGATTTGGATGCGGGCGGTCCAGTCCTTCGTGCGGTAGCTGAAACCGAGATTCGCGAGGGTGCGGCCGTTGTATTTATACGAGGCTTGCTGCGGCACGAAGCCGGCGGCGACGCCGGGATACGTGGCCGTGACGCCGGGCAGTGGCTTGGAGGTGGTGAGGGCGGTGACGCTTTCGCCGACCATATCGCTCTTGTAGTCGAGGCCGAGGTTGGCGCCGAAGCCGTTGAGCACGCCTTCGGTGAAGCGGTAGTCGAAGAAGATCGCGCCGAGGCTGTCCGGCACGGCGCGGATGCGCACGCCGGTGGGCTGGCGATATTTGAACTTCGAATAGTTGCCGAGGACGGTGAGGTTTTTGTTGAACGCATAGCTGCCTTCGACTTCCCAGCCCTTGGAATTGACGTCGAGGTAGGTGCTGGTGGGGAGGGCGGCGGCGGCGGCGAAATTACCCTGCGCGACGAGGGTGTAGTATTCGCTGTTCGGCACGGCGTAGTTGGTCTGCGAGATGTCGAAGTGGGCGATGGAGAACGTGAGCGAGTCCTTAAGGAAGGATCCTTTCACGCCATACTCGTCCTGCGTGCCCGTCGTGGGCTTGAAGGGCGGCAGCAGGCCGGGATTGCCGGCTTGGAGCGAGCCGGGCATCGACTCGCCGGATTGGTTGCGGCTGTAGAACACGCCCAGTTCCTTGATGGGCTTCACCATCACGCCGTAGCTGGTCGCGTTCGAGGAGATGTTGAGGGTGGGAACGTTGATGACTTGAGCCACGCCAGCGCTGTCAATGCGGGTCACGGAGGCGATGGGCTGGACGCCGCTGCTGTCCGTGCGGGTCAGCTCGCCGAAGTAGCGGGAGACGCCGCCCGAGAGCAGGAGGCGATCATGGAAGAACCCGGCCGTCTCATACACGTAGAGCTGCATTTCTTGGAGCTTGGCCGTCTTGTTCTGGCCGTTGGCCGGAGCTGAGGGCTGCGGGAAAACGTAGGGGGCATACGTGATCGAGCTGAGGTTGTTGTTCGGGACATCAGCGCGGGGCTGGGCCGGAAAGCTCTTCCACTTCGTCTTGGAGAAGTTAGCCGCGAGGCCGGTGATCGTGGTGGAGGTGTAGAAATCGTTGCCGAACTTGATGGCGTAGTCGTCGCGCAGGTGGGCCTCGTTGTAGTAGAGGTGGTCGCTGCCGTTGTTGCGGCGATACACCCAGGTGCTGGGATCCGGAATCGGCGTGACGGCCGAAGTCGCGATGGCGGTGGGACCGGAATTGTCCACCGTCCAGGTGACGCCGGGCTCGTATTTGCCAGTGAAGGGATTCCGAGTCGGATTGAAGGCGACGAGAGCACCGGCTGCGTTCGGGACGAAGATCGCGGCGCTGGTGCCACCTTGGTCTTCCCGCAAAATATGATCGGCCGACAGCATCAGGCGGGAGGTAACGTGATCGTTGATCGTGGAGAGCAGCTCGAGCGTGATGCGATCCGTGCGGCGGTGGCGGACATCGGATTTATCGCCGGCACCGAAGGACCAGTTGCGCGGCAGGCCGGCGGCGATTCTGGCGTAGCCATCGCTGCCGATGTTGGGATCGATGGGGAGGGCGGTGCCGTTGGTCTCGCGATTCTGCACGAACTCAGCCTTAACGACGAGTTTGTTGGCGGGCGAGAGCTGCCAGCTGAACGAGGGCGCGAACATGAAGCCATTGCGGAAATGGTTTTTCTGATAGCCGTCGCTGTTCCAGTAGGCGGCGACGATGCGGGCCGCCATTCCTTTGTCTCGCGAGATGACGCGATTGATATCGGTGTTGATGCCGTTGCCGATGTATTGGGACAGCTCAAGGGTCACGGACTGCTGATCCTTCATGATCGGGGACTTCGTGATGGGGTTGAACTGGCCGCCGGGTGCGCCACCGGGGACGAGGATGGCATTCGGGCCCTTGATGATTTCAACGCGGTCGATGTTATACGGCGCGATGGACATGCTGTAGCCGTCCTCGCCGGAAATCACCATGCCGTCGATGAATTCGTGGGAGACTTGGAAGCCGCGGATCGTGTAACGGTCGCCGCCGAAAGGTAGGGTGGATTCGACGACGGGGGTGACGTATTTGGCGGCATCGAGCATGCGAGGGCTCAGCGAGTCCGTGATGAACTCGTTGGTGACGACGGAGACCGTCTGCGGGATGTCCTGAATGGCCATCGCCACGCGGGTGCCGGAGAGCGCCTGCTTCGAGACGTAGGGATTGGCCTGGGTTTCCCTGATGGTGAATTCGGGCAGCGTGACCGTTTCTTTGGCGGCGTCAGTGGCTTGGCCGAAGGCGGACGCGACGCTCAGGGTGAGCATCGCCGCGAGTGCGCACGGCAAGGTGCGATGAGTCGGGATCGGATGGTTGGTGTTCATTGGGTTTTGTGTTTGCAGACGGAAAATCAAATGCAGCGAGGGGCGCAGCGCGGAGTCGCCGCGTGTTCGTGGTGGGGTTGGGAGATGACGGTGCGGTGCAGGATGCGCGCAGCCATAGAATCGAAAACGGACGGTCTGATTGGCGTAAAGAAAACGGGCCGCTCAAAAACTATCATGAAACGCTCATCGCGCGGGTTTCCCCGAGGGAAAATTCGGTGGGCGGAGCGGAATATATGACGACGGCCGGGTCGGGCTGCACGAACGAGAGTGGAGGGTGTTTGACGGCCCCCGCTGGGGGCGCGGCGTTCGGGACGGCTGGAATGGGCCGTCAACTCTCGACGTCGAGGTGCAGTCAACATCGCCAGCGGACCGCAAGCTGATCGCAGTTTGCGCTCCGCATTCTCGTGGGATTTTTACCGCCCCTCATGGAAAAGGGATTGCTGCGCGCTCGCACGGCTGTTTCCGTGCCGTTCATGGCACTACTCTCCCCGTATACCGCCACTGCATCCGCTGCGGGCACTCGGTCGAATACGCCGAAAAAATCCCCCGCCAACATCAAGGCTGCCCAGACACTGGCCCGGCAAAAGAGCCTCGAGAAGAGAGCCAAGCGTTACAAACTTCCCCTCGGCGAACTGGCGATTTTCACCCAGCAGCTCGCCTCGCTGCTCGTGGCGGGCCTGCCCTTGGTGCAGTGTCTGGAGGCCTTGCAGGATCAGACCGAGGATGAAGTGTTTCGCGTGGTCATCCGCGAAGTGCGCTCGGATATTTCGTCGGGTAATTCCTTCTCCTCGTCGGTCAAAAAATTCCCGAATTCCTTCAACAATCTTTTCGTGTCCATGGTGGAGGCGGGCGAAGCGAGCGGTGGCTTGGCGGAAATTCTCGGCAAGGTGGCCGGATATTTCGAGTCCACGGTCAAGCTCACGAAGAAGGTGAAATCGGCCATGACCTACCCGATCGCCGTCATCGGCCTCTCGGTCGCGCTCGTCAACGTGCTCCTGATTTTTGTCATCCCCGTGTTCGCCGCGATGTTCGCGGATTTCGGCGCGAAACTCCCGGTACCGACGCAGCTGCTGATCGACCTGAGCGATTTCCTGAAGCATTATTTCTTCTACGTCGCGATCGCCTGTTATGCGACCTACTGGGCATTCAGCAAATTCATCGCGACCCCGAAGGGCCGCCGTCTCAAGGACAAGTCCCTCATCCGCGCGCCCATCTTCGGCAACCTCATCCACAAAATCGCTCTCTCTCGTTTCTGCCGCACCTACGCCACCCTGATTCGCTCGGGCGTCCCCATCTTGCGCACCTTGGAAATTGTCGCCTCCGCCAGCAACAAAGTGCAGGTCGAGGATGCCTGCGCCGAGATCGCGAAGCACGTCAGCCAAGGCGGCCAGGTCTCCGAGATTCTGGCGGCCAACGAATTTTTCCCCCCCATGATGAAACACATGGTGAAGGCCGGTGAAGCCACCGGCAACGTCGACGGCATGATGAACAAAATTGCCGATTTCTACGATGTGGAGTGCGAGGCCACCATCTCCGCCCTGACCTCGCTGATCGAGCCGATCCTGATCGTGTTCCTCGGCGTCGTGGTCGGCGGCATTGTCATGGCGATGTTCCTCCCCATCTTCCAACTCGGCGCCGTCGCCGGCGGCCTCCAATAAGTAAATTTTGAACGTCCCGCCCCTCCCCGCTGATTGACTTTAAGCGGCACTCGCGGAAACGTCGTCCTCCCGTCCATGCCCTCCGCCCTCATCGTCGACGATCTCATCTCCATTCACGAAATGCTGGAAGCCGTCATCCAGCCCAGTGGTTTTTCCACGGTGTTCGCGACGGACGGGGAAAAAGCCTTCGCCCGATACAAGAGCGAGAAGTTCGATCTCGTGCTGGCCGACATCGACATGAAGCCGATGGATGGCATCGCGCTCCTCAAGCAGCTCAAGCTCCACGACCCGCACTGCATCGTCATCATCATGACGGCCTACGCCAGCACCGAGAGCGCGGTACAGGCCCTGAAGTTTGGCGCGTTTGACTACCTGCAAAAACCTTTTCGCGTCGACGAACTCATCGCCACGCTGCGGCGCGGGATGGAGTTCAAGCAGTTTCAAGCCCAGCGCGCTAAAGCCGGCCTCGCCCCCGGCGCGGCGAAGTCGGACGACGTCGCCAGCCGCCTCATCGGCCAGAGCGCCGCCCTCAAGAAACTCACGCAGCAGGTCAAGAAACTCTCCACCGTGCGCACGCCCGTGCTCCTTCACGGTGAAAACGGCACGGGCAAGACCGCCGTCGCCGAGATCCTCCACGCCTCGGCCGGTAACACCGACGCGCAGTTCGTCCGCATCGATTGCGCGCTCAGCTCCGAGACCCACCTCCGCGAAGGCCTCCTCGGCGCGAACGGCGAAGGCGGCACCTGGTTGCAGCAGGCCAAGGGCGGCACCCTCTACCTGCATCACATCCAGTGCCTCCCGATGCCCGTGCAAAAGGAGCTCGTCAGCGTGCTCCGCAACACCGCCGCCCTCGGCTTCCGCCTCATCTGCGCGACGAGCGAGGATCTCGAGCGCCTCACCGACGAGGGCAAATTCCACGACGAACTCTTCTACCGCGTCGCCTCGCTCCCCGTCCACATGCCCGCGCTCCGCGACCGCAAGGACGACATCCCTCTCCTCGTAAAACACTACGCCGGCCAGGCGACGAACCCGCATTTCGAGGCCAGCCTCATCGAGTTTACCGACGACACCCTCGCGGTCCTCAGCGCCTATCACTGGCCGGGTAACCTCACGGAGCTTTTCCAAGTCGTCTCCAAAATCGCCGCCACCACCGATGCGCGCATCGTCACCTCGCAACAGCTCCCGCTGCGCCTGCGCGAGCTGAAGGAATGGCCGTCGCTCTCCGCCTACCTCGAAGGCCAGCAGAAGCAATACACCGACATGGTGCTCCGCGCCTGCCGCAACGACACCAAGGCCGCCTCCAAAATTCTCGGGGTCGAGGTCGCGAAATCGAGCTGAGTCCAGGGTGGAGCCGTTGACCCCAACGCGCTTTTCCCGCCGCAGCATCGATCAGCGCGTTGAGGGCAAGGCGCTCCACCGAACACCTCAGCGCCGCACCCAGAGCACCGGCTGCCGCACCGGGAAATTGCGGATGATCTCCTCGATCGCCGGTGCGGGATCCAGCTTCTGCCACGTCGCGAGCCAGTCTTCCCTCCCCGCCGCGAGCGCGCCGAAAATCAACGCCGGCTGCCGCACCGGCCAGTCGTTCCCATACATCACGTCGGGAGCCTTCCGCCATTTGGTTTTGTCGGCGAGGCACGGCGCCAGAAATTCCACGCCCTTCAGGGGCCCGCGACCGTCGGGCAGCGTGAAACGCATCAGGTCGTCATCCGGCGTCGAGAGCACCACGGCGAGCGCCGTCATCACATCGAGGTTGAAAATCGAATAACCGTAGGGCTTCGTGCGCGCGAGTTCGCGCGGGAAACTTCCATCCGCGGCCATCTGGCCCGGCAGGTGAACCTCGATTAGGCGCCGCCGACACTCCGCGAGCACCGTCGCGTCGCCCGTGAGATGCGCGAACGCCGCCGCCTGCAACGTCCAGCACGTGCCGTGGTTGTTCTCGGCCTTGCTCTCGCCGATGCCGTAGGGATGCGTGCGAATCCACGCGAGGTAGTCGCGAAACCAACCCGTGATCGCCGCTTCCTCCGCGCGCGTCAGCGCCTTGGAACCGCGCAGCGCCTCGACGCCCAGCGCGACCTCCGCGAAATGCACCGTGTCGATCACCCCGATACTGCGCCCCGTGCTCACGCCCTTGATCGCCTGCGAATAGAGCAGGTTGGCATTCATTCGCGTCGCCGGCTCGACGAACCACGCGTGCAAATGCCGCACCGCCGCCGCGGCGTAGCGCTCCTCTCCCGTCACGCGATACGTCGCCGCGAGCACGCCGAAGTGCCGCGCAAACGCCAGCAGGAGCTGCCGGTGCGCGACGAAATTATCCGGGTTGGTCAACCCATCGCGCTGGACATAGGGCCCCTCGGGATTCCTCGCATCAGGCCACCAATAGTCGCCCTCCGAGGAGAAATCATTCGGCCCCCCCGCACTGCGCGGATTGCGCGCCGCCATGATGGTCTTCGGTTCGGCGGCGAGCGCGACCTCGGCGGCTGTGACGAGCCGCGGGCGCTCGTAGGCGGCGAGGTCGAAGGTAGGCAGGGCAAGCAGGGCGACGAAGGCGAGCATGGCGGGATTTATCGTGGAAAATGTCCGTGCTTCAGGGTGCCGCAAGCGCCCGGCTGCTTGCATCGTTGACCGGATTTAGCTCCCCCGCGCTTTCCCGCTTGCCGCGCGTTTCGGCGCTGCCAACTCTCGCCGAAATCTACGCTCATGCCCAAACGCCCTGACCTGAAATCCATCCTCATCATCGGTGCCGGCCCCATCGTCATCGGCCAGGCGTGCGAGTTCGATTATTCCGGCACCCAGGCCTGCAAAGCCCTCCGCGAGGAAGGCTACCGCGTGATCCTCGTGAACTCCAATCCGGCCACGATCATGACCGACCCGGAGTTCGCCGACGTCACCTACATCGAGCCGCTCACCGTCGAGATGCTGGAGAAAATCATCGCCGCCGAGCGCCCTTCCGCGCTGCTGCCAACACTCGGTGGCCAGACCGCGCTGAACCTTTCGATGGACCTCAACAAGTCCGGCATCCTCGCCAAATACGGCGTCGAGATGATCGGCGCGAAGCCCGACGCCATTAACAAGGGCGAGGACCGCGAGCTCTTCAAACAGTGCATGATCAAGATCGGCCTTGATGTCGCGAAATCGCGCACCGTGAAAAACATGAACGAGGCCCGCGACGCTGCGGAGTTTCTCGGCGTGTTTCCGCTCATCATCCGCCCGTCGTTCACTCTCGGCGGCAGTGGTGGCGGCATCGCCTACAACAAGGAGGAATTCGAGGCGATCTGCGCCAACGGGCTTGACCTCTCGCCCGTCCACGAGGTTCTCGTCGAGGAGTGTCTGCTCGGCTGGAAGGAATACGAAATGGAGGTCATGCGCGACCACAAGGACCAGTGCGTCGTCATCTGCTCGATCGAGAATTTCGACCCGATGGGCGTCCACACCGGCGACTCGATCACGGTCGCCCCGGCAATGACGCTTACCGACAAGGAATTTCAAGTGATGCGCGACGCGTCATTCGCCGTCATCCGCGAAATCGGCGTCG
>JANYBX010000091.1 GCA_025360615.1 Opitutia bacterium | reverse complement strand
TTGATCCGAACGATGCCAACGCGCGGGAAAATCTCGCCCGGGCGAAAGCCTCGGGGTCCAATCCGAAGCGTGGACCGTGAAGTCTGCCGGGCGTTACGATGCCGGCCGATTGCCCGAAAAAAACCCGCAGCGTTTCGGCTGCGGGTGAAAATGAAAACGAAGGAGCCAGCGCGGGGCTCAGGCTTTCTGGACGAGGCCGGCTTTGATGGCCTTCACGGAGACGAGCATGCGCTTGGTGCCGCCGTTGGGCAGCTTGACGCGGATGCGCTGCAGGTTCGGCCGGAACTTGCGTTTTGTGATGCTCGTCACGTGCGTGCCGATGCCGCCGCTCTTCTTGGACTGACCCTTGCGGTTGATGATGCTGCCCTTGACGGGGCGTTTACCGGTGATTGCACAGATTCTGGCCATGATGGTTTTGGATTGGTTAAAGGGTCAGAGATAAAGGAGCGGCCCTCGGGTGAGGCAAGGGGATTTTTAGATTTCCGCCGGCGGCGAGCCTAAATCGCGCAGAGCATGCAACACCTGGAATTTCTGTCCGAGGTGCGCGGGGTGCAGGAGCTGAAGCAGGGAAAGTTTTTTTCGGTTGAACCGCGCCGCTTCAGCCGTGGTCGTGGCTGCGATATAATCCCCGGCGTGTTTTACGAAAAAAGCCTCTTGGGATTCGATGACGGGCGTCGAGAAACGATGCGCGGTCAGTCGCTCGGCCAGCCAGTCCCAGCACACGTGACAGGTCAGGTCTTGCTCGCCGGGGCAGGCGAGGAGGTCGTTGGACTGGGTGTGCCGATGGTAGGCGCGGGCCGTGCCGGCGGGAGTGGCCTCGCTTAACTCCAGCCACGATTTGCCGTAGTCGCACGCGACGAACAATCCCGACCAAGGTTCGCCTCCCAGTTGGTCGAGCAGGGCGCTGGCGGCAAAGGGCGCATCGATCACGTAGCCTTCAGGAGCGGTGGCGGGGAGTTTTTCAGGAGCTGCGCTCGGCTGCTCGACTTCGACGAGTTGTTCGCCGCTCAAGGCGACGCCGAGTTCCCGCCAGTTTCCTGTGCGCCGCACGAAACGACGAAAGGGCTGGGCGTCGAAAAGCTCGTTGGAGAAAACCACGCAGCGTCCGTCGAGCGGGGCGGGCTCGCCCACGCTCGCGGTGCGCGCCGAACCAAAGGGATGGCTCACGCCCGCGAGCACGCCACCCTCTGTCTCCGCACCGATTTCGACGAAAGCAAATTCCCGCGGATCACGACCGGCCAGCAGCTTCACGCAGGCGGCGGCAATGAGTTCGCCGAAGATCGGGCCCGACGTGCTCGCGGTGAAAAAATCCGTGCCGGCGGCATAGCCGACGCGGGGCTGGTCGCGCCGATAGTAGCCGACCGACGGATGATAAAGGGCCAGCTCCATGAACTGATCGAAACGCATTTGCCCGGCCGCCCCGGCGCGCGTGCGGAACACCGCCAGAAATTCCGCGGATACAGCGGGAGCGGTGGAGTGATCGGACGAACCCATTTACAAAGCGAAGCGGATGCACACAGTCGCGGGCATGTTCAAACGGATTCTCACGCTCGGTGCGGGCGTGCTGCTCGGCCTCGGGCTAGCGCTGGCGGGCGCGCGTGTGGCGGCGGCGTGGCATCTTTTTCCGAACCGCGATCTCGGGCGCGCCTCCGACCGCGTGCGCGAGGTTTTCGAGTTGGTGAACGCAAATTACGTGGAAACCAAACCCGCCGCCTATGATGAGCTGGCGACCTCGGCGCTGCACGGCATGGTCGAGGCGCTCGATCCGCACTCGGAGTTTCTTGAGGCGAAGGACAACCGAGAGTTCGAGGAGGAACTCACGGGGGAGTTTGGCGGCGTGGGCATTCAGGTCGAGACGCGCGGCGGTAAAGTCGTGGTGATCGCGCCCATCGCCGGCACGCCGAGCGAGCGCGCTGGCATCCTGCGCGGCGACGAAATCGAGAGCATCGACGGCAAGCCCGTTGAAAAAAGCACGCCCATGAACGATGTCGTCAGCCGGTTGCGCGGAGCGCCGAACACCAAGGTCGCACTCGGGCTTTATCGCCCCGACACGCAGAAAAAAATCGACCTCACGCTCGTGCGCGAACTCATCAAGGTCGAGAGCGTGCGCGACGCCCATATCGTCGCCGACGGTGTGGGCTACATTCAGCTCACCGAATTTTCCGAGCACACGGGCGAGCAATTTCGCACGGCTCTCGACGGGCTTTTGAAGCAGGGGATCGACAGCGTCATCATTGATCTGCGCAACAATCCCGGCGGCCTGCTCGACGCGGCGGTCGAGGTCGCGGAGCTGTTTTTCAAGAAGGGCGAACTCATCGTCTATACGCAGGGTCGCAAGCCGGGTGACCGCGACGATTACCGCTCGGAAATCCAAGGCCCGCCGCTCGATTTGCCGATCGCGGTGCTCATCAACGCCGGCAGCGCGAGCGCGGCGGAAGTGGTGACGGGTGCGTTTAAG
>JANYBX010000360.1 GCA_025360615.1 Opitutia bacterium | reverse complement strand
CCGCCGCCCGCGCCCTCGCCCAAAAAATCGAAGTCCCCACCCTCCCCGGCACCGAGGAACCCGTCACGGATCGCGACGAGGCGCTGAAAATCGCGAAGACCATCGGCTTTCCACTCATTATTAAAGCGGCTTTCGGCGGCGGTGGCCGCGGGATGCGCGTCGTCCACAAGCCCGGCGAACTCGACGCGCTCCTCGACGAAGCGCAGGGCGAGGCCGGCCGCGCCTTCGGCAATCCCGCCGTCTTCCTCGAAAAATACATCCCGCGGGCAAAGCACATCGAGGTGCAGATCCTCGGCGACCAGCACGGCAACGTCATCCACCTCCACGAGCGCGACTGCTCCGTGCAGCGCCGCCATCAAAAAGTAATCGAGGTCGCCCCGAGCTTTGGCCTGCCGGAAAAAATCGTCGCCGAACTCTGCGACGCCGCCGCGCGCATGGCGAAGGCCGTCCGCTACGACAATGCGGGCACGATAGAGTTTCTCTACGATCTCGACCGCCACGAATGGTTCTTCATCGAGATGAACCCGCGCATCCAGGTCGAGCACACCGTCACCGAGGTCATCACCGGACTCGATCTCGTGCGCGCGCAAATCCTCATCGCGCAGGGCCACTCGCTCCACTCCACCGCCGTCGCCATGCCACAGCAGGCCGACGTTCCCCGCAACGGCTACGCGATCCAGGCCCGCATCACGACCGAGGATCCCGAAAATAAATTCATGCCCGACTACGGTCGCATCCTCGCCTACCGCTCGCCCGGCGGCTTCGGCATCCGGCTCGACGGCGGCATGGGCTACGCGAACGCCGTCATCACGCCGTTCTACGACTCGCTCCTCGTGAAGATGATCGTGAGCGGCCAGAGCTACGAAATGGTGCTGAACCGCATGCGCCGCGCCCTGAGCGAATTTCGCATTCGCGGCGTGAAGACGAACATCCCGTTTATCGAAAACGTCGTCGCCCATCCGCAGTTCAAGAGCGGCCAGGCGACCACCACGCTGATCGACACCACGCCTGAGCTTTTCACGTTCAAGCCCCGCCGCGATCGCGCGACGAAACTCCTCAATTTCCTCGGCAACGTCATCGTCAACGGCAACCCGCACGCGAAGGGCTACCGCCCCGAGAAGCCGTTCCTCGCCCCGCCCACACTCGCGTATGACGGACACACGCCGCCGCCCGATGGCACGCGCCAGCTCCTCCTCAAGCTAGGGCCTAAAAAATTCGCCGAGTGGACCACAAAGCAAAAACGCCTGCTCGTCACCGACACGACGTGGCGCGACGCCCACCAGTCGCTCATGGCCACGCGCGTCCGCAGCTACGACATGCTCGCCTGCGCCGACGCCCTCGCGCGCCGCACGCCGAATCTTTTTTCACTCGAAATGTGGGGCGGCGCCACCTTCGACACCGCGATGCGTTTCCTCAACGAGGACCCGTGGGAGCGCCTCCGCCAGCTTCGCGCGCGCGTGCCGAACATTTGTTTTCAAATGCTCTTCCGCGGCGCCAACGCCGTCGGCTACACGAACTATCCCGACAACGTCGTCGCCGGTTTTGTGAAGCATTCCGCCGAGAGCGGCATGGATATCTTCCGCGTCTTCGACTCGCTCAACTACCTCCCGAACCTCCGCGTCGCGATGGAATCGGTCAACGAAACCCACGCGATCTGCGAAGCCGCGCTCTGCTACACCGGTGACATCCTCGACAGCCGCCGCGACAAGTTCTCGCTGAAATATTACGTGCGCCTCGCGAAGGAGCTGGAAAAAATGGGCGCGCATTTTCTCGCCATCAAGGACATGGCCGGCCTCTGCCGCCCCTACGCCGCGCAGAAACTCGTGAAGGCGCTGAAGGAGGAAACGGGTTTGCCGATTCATTTCCATACGCACGACACCAGCGGCGTCGCCGCCGCCAGCGTGCTCCGCGCCGCCGACGCGGGTGTCGATGTCGTTGACCTCGCCATCGCCTCGATGTCCGGCAGCACCGCGCAGCCCAACCTCAACTCCATCGTCGCCGCGCTGCAAAACACTCCGCGCGATACGCAACTCGACCTCGGCACGCTCAACGAGTTTTCCGACTACTGGGAGCAAGTCCGCCCGTTCTACGCGCCCTTCGACACCGCGCCGAAAACCGGCTCCGCCGAAGTTTATCTCCACGAGATGCCCGGCGGCCAATACACCAACCTCAAGGAGCAAGCCGCCTCGATGGGCGTCGCGCATCGCTGGCCGGAAATCGCGCGTGGCTACGCCGAGGTGAACCAGCTCTTCGGCGACATCGTGAAAGTCACGCCGTCATCAAAAGTCGTGGGCGACATGGCGCTGTTCCTCTTCAGCCGCGGCATCAAGGTCGCCGATGTCGTCAACCTCGAGCCCGGCTCGATGCCGTTTCCCGAAAGCGTGATCGACATGATGAGTGGCGGCCTCGGCTGGCCCGAAGGCGGCTGGCCGGAAAAAGTGTCGCTCGTCGTCCTCGGCGAGAAACGCCACGCGGAGGCCCGAAAAAAATACGAGGCCGACTCCCGGAAAAAACTTTCCGCCTCCGCCCTCGCGATCGATCTAGTGAAAACCCGTTCCGATCTCGCGGAGAAACTCAAGCGCCCAGCCACTGACGACGATCTCTATTCGCATCTGATGTATCCCCAGGTCTTCGCCGACTTCGCGAAACATCTGGCGACGTTCAGCGATGTGAGCGTGCTCCCGACACCGGCGTTTTTCTACGGCCTGAAAGTCGGCGAGGAAATCTCCGTCAGCATTGAGGAAGGAAAAGTTCTCATCGTCCGCCTGATTTCAATCAGCCAACCCGACAAGGACGGCCGCCGCACGATCAGCTACGAGCTCAACGGCATCGCACGCGAAGCCTTCATCCTCGACAAGACCGTCGCGCCCAAAACCAAAGCCCGCCCGAAAGCCGATCTCGCTGACCCGACCCAGATCGCCGCACCCATTCCGGGATTGATCGCCACCCTTTCCGTCTCCGTCGGCAGCAAAGTCGCGAAGGGCGACAAGCTCCTTATGATGGAAGCGATGAAGATGCAGAACACCGTTTACGCTCCGTGCGCCGGCGTCGTCTCCGAACTTCACGTCGCCCTCGGCGACACGGTGGAGTCGAAGGATCTGTTGCTTCGAATTCGAAGCACCAGCTAACCGAGAAATAAAGCATGCCCGATCTCTCCGGTCTTCGCAGTCCCTACGCCAAAGTCGGCCGCCTCGTCTATTTCGGGCGGATGCTCGACAAAATCCGCCTGCACGCTTCCGGCCGGCTCCCCGCCGAATACGTCGCCAACCTCGGCGAGACGCGCCCGATTTTCTTCGACGCACGCACCGCCCGTTTCCTTGGCGTGGGCTATGACGAACTGCGCGCGCGCGTGGTGGCTGGCGGCCCCGACGAGGCAATCCTCGCGTGGGCCGAGGGGCGCGGGCCGGCCCGCACGGACGAGGATTGCGTCGTCTGGAATCGTTTCATGGTGAAACTCGGTTGGCGCGACGATCGCTCGGCCCTATTGACCCAGCGCGTCGTGGAATTCGGCCTCGCGGGCAAACCGATTGAGACGATTTTCGACTTGATCGAGTTCGATGAAGGTCGGGACCCCGTGCGCGACCGCGCATGGGAGCAGGTCTGACCGGCGCGAGTCTCCACGCGCGCCCAGACCACGCGCAAAATCAGAACACGATTGCCCTCCCCGCCGCACCGCGTTGCCTTCCGCGATGGCTCGAAAGTATGCCTACAATACCTCGGCAGACGCCCTGCTGGCTCCCGCCAAAGGCGCCGTCTTCTTCGAGGACTGGGAAGTGGCGGTCGACCACGCGAACCACGATTTGCTCTGCGCGGAAATGTCGCGGCTCGCTTACGCAGACGAAAAAACCGTCACCGCCTCGTTGGCGCAGATTGGTTTTTCCCCGATCGGTTTTCTCGGCGGCGACACGCTGGCAGGGCGAACCGCCGCAAAAGGCACTCAGGGATTCGTGGCTAAGCATCCGGCCCAAGGTCTGACGATTCTCGCCTTCCGGGGCACCGAGGCTGGGAGATTTGAAGATCTCGTCAGCGACCTCGACACGGTGCAAACCGACTTCCCGGGAGGGGGCCGCATCCATTCGGGGTTTCTGAAAGCGTATCGCTCCGTGACGGCCCGCATCGAGACGCTGCTGGAGCAGCGCACCGGCACGCTGCTCATCACAGGCCATAGTCTCGGCGCCGCGCTCGCGACGGTGGCCGTGGCCGCAATGGCCCCCGCACCCGACAAGTTGATCACCTTTGGCTCACCGCGGGTGGGCGACCGCGTGTTCGGCGAACTCATTAAAAACCGTCTGGCGCCCGAGGCGGTCCATCGTTTCGTCGGCTGCTGCGATATCGTCACCCGTGTTCCACCGGAGCGTTTCGATGCAGGCCATTTTTCAAAATTGTTCGGCGAGCTGGGTAATTTCGACGGCCTCAATCCATTCAAGCGCAAAATGGCGGAAGCCGTCGCCGCGATCGCCGCGAAAATCCTGGCCCAGGGTTTTCGGGCACTGCGACCCCCGCTCGAATTCGTCCACGTCGCCCCGCCCCGCTACATTCGCTTCGACGGCAGCGTCGTCGACCACCCCGGTGAGGCGACCCAGTCGCAGGATCAACGCGCCGCTCGTGCTGCGTATCCCCACTCGACCGCCAACCAATTCGACCGGCTTCAGGCACTCTTCAAGGCGTTGCATGCAACTACAAGCGGCCCGAGCGAGCTGCGCGCCTTCATTCACCGCTTGTTCGGTTTGGCACGGGGCGATCCCGTTCCCCTGCGCGACCTCGCGGACCACGCCCCGATCAACTATGTCTCCGGCGTCACCGGGCGCGTTTAGCGGATAGGGCCAAAGCTCGCCCACGGGCGACAACGCCGCGTCTAGTCCCATCAAAAATACCACGTTGGCGCATTCAGGATCGTGGCCTCGAGCCGCGACAAGCTCTCGGTGCCAGCGGCGTTTTCCCAATCTGATTTTTCCAGAAGCTCGTCGCGATTCGTATCGAGGTTAGGAATGCACGCCTCATCGGGGAGCCTGCGCGAAGACCGAAACCCGTCACGCTCCATATATGGCAATAGCACCGCACCCCAGTTTCACCAATGAGTTGCTATGATGAATCACCGCGCTCGGACAACGTTCACTTCTGCCCGATAAAACACCCTAGTTAAAATGAAACAAAATAAGCCATGAGTCGGGATTAGCAGTCAGGAAATTTCACCCAAATTCAAATGATATACGTAATAATGCCCCGTTTATCGCTGATAAAACACGCACGACAGTAATCCTTCGTAGATCTACTAACTCGAAACGATTTAAAATAATTAAATGTTGCAAAACAACAGCTTAAAAATTAATTCATCCATCAATATCTAGGCCTTAATCGCCTGCTATAACCAACGAACCAGCCACACCGCTAAATTTGTGTTAAAGTATTTAAGATCCCCAGAACATCATTGATAATGCCGGCCGAACATAGGATATTCGCCCCAGTTAACCCAACCTCGGAATTGCCCAATATTATATGAATACAAATCTTCGTTCCGGCCTCATGATTGCTTCTCTTTTCCTCAGCGTGGCGATCGCCAACGCTTCTGATTCGGTCCGCGTTCACTCCAGCCCTCATCTCCGGGTGCTCGTCGTCGACGGCACCAAGGCCGGTGCCACGCGCTCCAAGGTTCATGAAAGCTTCGCCACGAGCCTCTCCGCCAGCCTCCAGCGCCAGTGCGGCGGCCCCGTCGGGGTACGCGTCGTCGATCAGTCTAGCGACGAACGCGCTGCGGCCGACCTTAGTGCGGGCGTCTATGATGCCGTTTTGGTTTTCGAGGAAAACCTGCCCGCCGATCTTCGCACGGCTGATTTCTCCTCGACCCAGGCGGTCTCCCAGGTGGGCGTTCCCGTCCGCGTATTTCACCTCGTCGTCCGCAACGATGACCCCTCCCTCTCGACCATGCTCACCTCGGCGTTCGCCGACACCGTGAAAGCAGCGAGCTTCCAAGATGCCCTCGGCCGTTCCACGGCGATGCGGGTCGTCGCAAGCAATCTCCGCTAAGCACCGAGATTAGGTTAACTGCCGGCGCGAAACCGGCTCCACTGGGTGATGCTCCTCGAGCGTCGCCCAGTTTTTTTGCGTAGACGGCAGCCTCTCCGCGACGCCTCGATCAGCCTCGCCGTCCATGCCACATCTCCCGGCGCAGGCCACGCTTGGAAGATTTGTTCTTTTCCAGCCAATCGCTTGCCTGAACTCGCCAAAAATCCTCCATTGATCTCCCCTCCGCTACCCTGCGGCGTGGCCATCGACGCAGCCGGGCAAACACCTCCTGATGAACCGATCACCTTGGGCCGCTGCCTTCCTCTTCCTCCTCGGCTCCACGCTTGCGCTGAACGCGTTCGAGCAGCCCCCGGAAGCCGAACGCCTGCGCGCCCTCGGCCTCCTCAACTACGAGCCAGCCGCGTTGCAGCGCCTGCTGACGCCCGACTCGGATTTCGCTCCCACGCGCTCGCCCGGTGCGCACGACTGGCTCACGCTTCACGAGGAGCCGGGCCAGACCTTCGACGATTTTTTCGCCTCCAAGCCCAACCAACCCGACGCCAAACACCGCATCATTTACCTCCAGCCCATCGGTGAGTTTCCCTCTAAAACCAGCCCGCGACTCAGCGACCTCCGCGCCTACGCCGCCGCCTTTTTCCAACTGCCGGTGAAAGTGCTCCCCGCCGTGATCCCTGCGGCGGACGAGTTCGAGCCGCGCCAAAATCCCCGCAGCGGCGACCGGCAGATCCTCACGCGCCGCGTCCTGAAATTTCTCCAGACCCGCCTGCCGCCCGACGCCTTTTGCATCCTCGGGGTCACCATGACCGACCTCTACCCCGACCCGTCCTGGAACTACGTTTTCGGCGAAGCCTCACTCCGCGAACGCGTCGGCATCTACAGTTTCGCGCGCCACGACCCGGCGTTTTGGGCCGACCCGCGACCGAGCGACAACGAGGAACTGATTCTCCGGCGCGGCTGCAAAGTGCTCGCCCACGAAACCGCGCATATGTTCGGACTTCCTCACTGCATCTACTACGACTGCCTCGTCAACGGCGGCAACCACCTCGTCGAGTTCGACGCCACCCCGCAGCACCTCTGCCCCGTTTGCCTGCGCAAACTGCACCAAAGCGTCGGCTTCGACCCCGTGAAACGTTACGAGGAACTCTCCCGCTTTTATCGCCGCCACGACTGGCGTGAGGACGCCGATTGGGTCGCCCACCAACTGTCGAAAGTGTCGCCCGCGAAAGCTCCCAAAAAATAGCCGTGCTCAACCGCGCCCCTCACGCTCGCGCGGCACCACCCACCCGGGGGAACTCGCCCCGCGCGAAACGGCGGAAGATCTCCCCGTGACTGGCGATCAAGACTGGCACCAGCATCAGCGGCACCAACGCCAACGGCAGTCCCGCGATCTCGATCATCGAGCCCGGCCGCGCGACGTTCACCCACGCCCCCGTGCCGAGCGCGAGAAAGAGATCGAGGAGCCCGACGATATTCCAGACGAACAGCGCGCGCCGGAATCCCGCGCCCTCCGGCCAAAAGAGCAAACCCAACGCCCCCGTCGCCGCCGCGACATCCCCCCAACCCGCGCTCTGCGCAAATTCCGCCGGCATCCGGCCCTGCGAGTAGAGCCAAAGGAAATAAAATCCCACAAAGCGGATCAAATGCGCCGCCAGAATTTTCCTCACCCCCATGCCCTTGATAGCCTCCTTGAGCCAGCCCACGCGCGCCGCCGCCATGCTTGCGCCGACGCTCAGGCTCGCGAGGAGCAGCGGCACCGCCGGTGCCGGCAGATGCGCGATCAATTGGAATCCACCAGCTACGACCGCGACGATAGCCCACACTACGAGCAGGATTAGGAGACGGAGAATCGGTGTTTTCATGGGAGATTCCTTAAATCCTGCTTGTTACTTGCTTTTTGCAAGCCACGCATCCCCGCCTTGTCACTTGTGTTTTGCAAGTCTAAAGGTTTTCCTTCGCCCGCTCCATGGCCCGCCCCACCCGCCCCACCCGTTCCACGACTCGTCGCTCGCCCTGCCCCGTGGCCTGCTCGCTCGATCTGCTCGGCGACCGCTGGACGCTGCTCATCATTCGCGACCTGCTCTGGGGCAAAACTCGCTACGGCGAATTCCTGACGTCCCCGGAAGCCATCCCCACCAACATCCTCGCCGAGCGCCTCGCCCGCCTGGAGACCGCCGGGATCGTTCAACGCGAACCCTATCAGCAGAACCCGCCGCGCCACGCCTACACGCTCACACCCAAAGGCGCGGAACTGAAAGCCGTTCTCACGACCCTCGCCACCTGGGGCCGGAGGCACCTCCCCGACACAGCCGCCAAATCCCCCGCGACCGCCGGCAAGCCCGAACCGCCAGCCGCGCCGAAGAAACCAGCGAAGCGATCCTGATGCTCACTCAGAGCCCGCGCCCCCGTGTCTGAGGACCTGACAACCCCGCCGCTACGCCGCCCGCCTCGCCAATCTCCACCGAATTCCCCGGCGCGATGCCCACCAAATTCCTCCCGTTGCCAGCGGCGAAAATCATCAGATGCGCGCGCGCGCGAATCTCACTCCGGCACTTGCCAGCCGCACCTCCCGTTGCAGTGTCATAAACCATGCGAAACAATCTGTTAACCACGCCGCGTTCTTTCGTTCAACCCGCCCTCCTGCTCGCGTCCCTCTGCCTGAGCACGTCGCTTCCCCTTTTTGCCCAGCCTGCCACTCCCGCCGCCATGCCCGCCAATCCGCTCCTCACCGAGAGCACCCTCCCCTTTCATTATCCGCCGTTCGACCTCATCAAGGACGCGCATTTCGCCCCCGCCTACGAGCAGGGCATGATCGACGAACGCACCCAAGTCACCGCCATCGCCGACAACTCCGCGCCGCCCTCCTTCGATAACACCATCGTCGCCCTCGAGCGCTCCGGCCAACTCCTCGCGCGCGTGGACCGTATTTTCTCTAACCTCGCCGGGTGCAACACCAACCCCGCCCTCCAGGAAGTCGAGCGCGACATGGCGCCGAAACTCGCCGCCCAGCGCGACGCCCTCCAGCTCAACCCCGCTCTCTTCGCCCGTGTGCTGGCGCTCTACGAAAAACGCGACACCCTCGGCCTCGACCCCGAGTCGCTCCGCCTCCTCGAACGCTACCACCGCGATTTCGTCCGCGCCGGCGCCAAACTCTCCGAGTCCGACAAAACCAAACTCAAAGCCCTCAACGCCGAGATTGCCACGCTCCAGACCACGTTCAGCCAAAACGTCCTGAAGGAAATCAACGCCTCCGCCGTCCTCGTCACCGACCGCAAGGAACTCGCCGGCCTCTCCGACGCTCTGATCGCCACCGCCGCGGCCGCCGCCAAAACCGAGGGCCACGACGGCCAGTTTTCCGTCCATCTCGTCAACACCAGCGGCCAGCCCCCGCTCGCCTCCCTCACCAACCGCGCCCTCCGCGAACGCATCATGCAGGCCTCGCTCACCCGCGGCAGCCATGGTGGTGAATTCGACAACCGCGCCGCCGTCGCCGGTCTCGCCCGCCTCCGCGCCGAGCGCGCCGCCCTCCTCGGCTACCCGTCGCACGCCGCCTACACGCTCGAGGAGCAGACCGCCCGCACCGTCGAGACCGTCGACAAACTCCTCGTGAAAATCGCCCCCGCCGCTGTCGCCAACGCCCGCCGCGAAGCCGCCGACATGCAGGCCATCATCGACGGCGAAAAAGGCGGCTTCACCCTCGCCGCATCGGACTGGGCGCTCTATTCGGAAAAAGTTCGCACCGCCCGCTACGCCTTCGACGAGTCGCAGGTGCGCCCCTACCTCGAGCTTGAGCACGTCTTGAAAGACGGCGTCTTCTTCGCCGCGCACCAGCTCTATGGCCTCACCTTCAAGGAGCGGAAGGATCTCCCCGTGTATCAGCCCGACGTTCGCGTGTTCGACATCTTCGACGCCGACGGCTCGCACCTCGCCATCTTCCTCGCCGATTTCTACGCCCGTCCCTCGAAAAACGGCGGTGCGTGGATGAACGAATACGAGCCCCAGTCCGCACTCCTCGGTTCGCACCCCGTCGTCGCCAACCACCTCAACCTCCCCAAGCCCGCCGTCGGCGAGCCCACGCTGCTCACCTTCGACGAGGTCACCACGATGTTTCACGAGTTCGGCCACGCGCTCCACGGCATGTTCTCCAAGGTGAAATACCCCCTCTTCAGCGGCACGAATGTCCCGCGCGACTTCGTGGAATATCCCTCGCAGGTAAATGAAATGTGGGCTGCCTGGCCCGAGGTGCTGAAGAATTACGCGAAGCATTATAAAACCGGTGAGCCCCTCCCGCCCGCGCTGCTGGAGAAAGTGCTCGTCGCTCGCAAATTCGACCAAGGCCACAAGACCACCGAGTATCTCGCCGCCTCGCTGCTCGACCTCGCGTGGCACGGCCTCAAGCCCGCCGAAGTTCCCGCCGCCGATGGCGTGCTCGCCTTCGAAGCCGCCGTGTTGAAAAAAGCCGGCGTCGATTTCGCGCCCGTGCCGCCGCGCTATCGCAGCACGTATTTTTCCCACGTTTTCTCCGGCGGCTACTCGGCCGGCTACTACTCCTACATTTGGGCCGAGGTGCTCGATGCGGACAGCGTCGAATGGTTCAAGCAAAACGGCGGCCTCACCCGCGCCAACGGCGACCACTTCCGCACCACGCTCCTGTCCCGCGGCGGCAGCGAGGAAGCGCTCGTGATGTTCAAGAAATTCCGCGGCGCCGATCCCGACATTAACCCGCTCCTCAAGCGCCGCGGCCTCGATCAAGCCGTCCCGGCGAAGTAGGAACTTGGGCGCGCGACCGCCCACGGCGCACGGAGCCGAACGACATGGAGCGATGACACGTCGCTTCGGCTGCGTGATTAAATCCCCGCTTGAGCGGCGGCGTCATCCCTGTGCCCCGCCTTGAAATCGCGCGGCTAATTTTCTCAGTTTTTTCGCAGCAACAAGACTCGTTAATCGGAGTCTGTCTCGTTCTCGTAATACGACCACTAC
>JANYBX010000332.1 GCA_025360615.1 Opitutia bacterium | reverse complement strand
GAGCGGAGCTGGCTGCCGATGCCGTGGACCACGACCATGATGTCGGTAAACGCCGGTGACGGTGAGGGTATACTCATGATAGTTTAACGTTGAATGATAGGGGCGGCGGTGGAGGTGTGGCTCTCATGCAGCCGCACCACGAAGCGCTTGAGCTTGGCGTGATCCTTCACGCCCGGGGCGGACTCGACGCCACTGTTCACATCCACGAAACGCGCTCCACTCGCGCGCAGGGCGTCGCCGATGTTTTCCGGGTTCAGCCCGCCCGCGAGAATCCACGTGTGCAGCGGGTGGGTTGCCTGATGCCGCGCAAATTTCGCCCAGTCACCCGTCTCGCCCGAGCCGCCGAAGCCGGCCGCATGAAACGTATCGAGGAGAAAATATTTCGCGAGCGGGAGCAGCGCAGCCGCCACGTCCTCCGCCGGCGGCAGCTTCGGCGCGAGCCAGAGCCGTTTCGCCCCCACCGTCTCCGACCAACTCGCCACCGTCGCGACCGGTGTGTCGTGGGGAAAATGAATTTGAAAAAAATCAAAGCCCGCCTCGTTCGCTGTTGCGAGTTCACCAGTCGAAGGAGCAACCATCACGGCCATGCGTTTCCGCTCCGGCAAACGCGGCGCCATCGCCCGAAATTGTTCCAGCGCGATGCAGCGCGGTGACTTCGTGTAAAGGTTGAAACCCAGATAATCCGCGCCGCAACGGTCCGCAAAGTCCGCGTCCACAAGCGACGTGAGCCCGCAAACCTTGAAGCGAATGCCGTCGATCATGATGGGCGAAACAGAAGCCAATCCGCCCGCCTAGGCCAGCATCGTTTCTGCAATCGCCTCACTCCACGCGCAGCACATACCCGCGCAGATACTCGCTCTCCGGCATCGTGATGAGCACCGGATGGTCGGCCGGTTGATGGCAGAATTCCAGCACCTGCACGCGCCGCTTCGCATCCGCCGTGGCAGCCGCGAGCACGCCGCGCAGATCGGCATCCTGCATGTGATGCGAACAGGTGTAGGTCGCGAGCACGCCGCCGGGTGCGAGCGCCTTGATGGCGCGGAGATTGAGTTCCTTGTAACCGCGCAGCGCGCCTTCAAGCGCACTCTTCGATTTCGCGAACGGCGGCGGGTCGAGCACGATCACATCCCACGGCGTCTCGGTGGCACGCGCCTCGTCGTTGAACCAATCGAAGACGTTCACCTCGGTAAACTCCGCCTTCACGCCGTTGCGATCCACGTTGCTCCGCGCCGCCGCGATGGCCTCGGCCGAGCTGTCGAGCCCGAGCACGTGCGTCGCTCCGGCGCGCGCCGCATGCAGCGCAAACGGTCCTTGGTTGCAGAACGCGTCGAGCACGCGTTTGCCCGCGCAATACTTCGCCACGAGTCCGTGCTGCGCGCGCTGGTCCAGATAAAATCCCGTCTTCTGGCCTCCCGCGAGATCGAGCCAGTAGTCGAAGCCGTCGATGTTCACCCAGCGCGGCTCCCACGGCCGGCCCGAACGCGTATGCACTTCGAGCGGCAATCCCTCGAGCCGGCGGATGTTCGCGTCGTTGCGAAAAATAATCTCCGCCGGACCGAGCAGTTCCGCCAGCAGGTCGCCGATCAACGCCGTGTGCGCCTCGAGCGCCAGCGTCTGAATCTGCACCACGAGCGCGTCGCCAAACTGATCGACGACGAGCCCCGGCATCTCATCCGACTCCGACCACACCAGCCGCCGCGCCGTGCCCGCCGCGCGCCGACCGATCGCACGCGTGAGCGCGCCGCGCAGCCACGCCGCATCGAGCGCGATGCGGTTGCGGCTGAGCCGCCGCCACACGATCTGCGAGTGGCCGTTGTAAATGCCCGTGCCGATGAAGCGCCCCGTGCGGTCCCGGCACTCGACGACCGAGCCATTGTGCTCGGCGGGGAGCAACGCCTCGACTTCGTTGCCAAACACCCACGGGTGTCCACTGAGGACGCGGGGTTTGACGTTCGCTTTGAGTTTCAAGAAGGGCGCAGACGCGGTCATGACCCCGGAAGATTGGGCCCGCCTCCGCGCTGGCGACGCCAAAATGCACCGCGCCTACGGCTGCGCCACCACGGACGTTTCCGTGACGGGCTGCGCGACTGCCTTCGGCTTCGGCTCCCCCACCAGCACGCTCAACTGCGCCTGCACCTGCACGAAAAACTCCGGCGTCAGTTCGCCAGCCGACACCTCGAAAAGCTGCTTCGTCTTCGCGTGCTCGAAAATATTTCTTTCCCCATCCGCGTTCCGGCCCTTCGGCCGCAGGATTTTTTTGCGCTCCAACATCAGCGCGAGAAACTGCACCAACCGCGTGTTCTCCGCCGTCGGTTCCGTCGTCGGGTCGGCTAGCGCGAAAAAAAGATTCTCGGCATTTAGCTTCAGCGCGCGGTCGGCGTTGCCTTCGCTCAAGCGCAACTTGTAGGGCCGCACCCACGAGCAGGCCACGAAGCCCGCCGGCGTGAATTCGCCGGCGTGAGCCGCGAGCACATCGTAACGCACAATCTCCAGCGACGCCGAGCGCACGAGATAGCTCGCGACCGCCGCGCCCTCGACAAACGGCTGGCCCGTGACGAAGCACGTGGTGGCGAGCGGCTGCAGATTCATTTCCATATTCTTTCCTGTTTACTCCCGCGCGGGGCGGACGCTAGCACTTTCCCACCGCATGAACGGACGCCTCATCGCCATCGGCGACATCCATGGCTGCCACGAAGAATTTGCCGAGCTGCTCGCCCTGCTCGAGCTCCGGCCCGACGACCGGCTCGTCCTCCTCGGCGATCTCGTCAACCGCGGCCCCAGCAGCCCGCGCGTGCTCGACCTCGCCCGCGAGCACAAGGCCATCTCGCTCCTCGGCAACCACGAGCTGCGCCTCTTAAAATACCACCGCACGCGCGATCTGAAATACGCGAAGGAACACGACCTCGAAACCTACGACCAGCTCCGTCCCGAGGACTGGACTTATCTTGAACAGATGTTGCTCACCTACGAGGAGCCCGAGCTGAATCTCGTCTGCGTGCACGGCGGTTTTCTGCCGAATGAACCTTGGCTGCGCCAGCCGGCGGAGGTGATCACGCGCATCCAAATCATCGACCGCAACGGCGAGCCCGGCAAACGCGCCGACTCACCCGACGCACCCGCATGGGCCGACCTGTGGAGCGGCCCGCCCTTCGTCATCTACGGCCACACGCCCCGCCCGGAAATCTACAAACTCAAATGGTCCGTCGGCATCGACACCGGCTGCGTCATGGGCGGTCATCTCACCGCTTACATTCTGCCCGAAAAACGTTTTGTTCAGGTCAAGGCCCGCCAGCGTTACTTCAGCTAACTTTTTATGCCCTCGGATTCCCCCTCGCTCTCCACCGTCCGCGATCTCAAGGCCCCCGATAGCGGCTCGCGCACCTTCGCCGCCATGCTCGTGGTGAAAAAACTCGCCGTGAAAACCGCCTCGAACGGCAACGCCTTCCTCAGCGCCGACCTCGGTGACCGCACCGGTTCGTTTGGCTGCACCGTCTTCGGCGACAATCCCGGCTTCGAAGCCCTCAAGGCCGCCGGCGAAGGCGCCGTCGTGCGCGTCGAGGGCAAGATCGAGTATTACCAGGGCCGGCTTTCCCCGAAACTCTCCAAGCTCGCCGTCGTGCCCGAGAGCGAGCTGACCGCGCCCGAGGTGCTGGAAAATCTCGTCGAGGTCGCCCCCGAGAACGGCGCGGCGCTGTGGACGGAGTTTCAAACGTTCATCGCCGGCATCGGCCACGCGGAGTTGCGCGCGACCGTGCAATCGGTCTTCGACGAACTCGGCGAACAGTTTCGCTGGTCGCCCGCCGCGGTCGCGATGCACCACGCCTATCGCCACGGCTTGCTGGAGCACACCACGCACATGGCGCGCGCGTGCCGTGCCCTCCTCCCGCTCTATCCCGAAGTCGACGCCCATCTCGCGATGGCCGGCATCCTCCAAGGCCACGTCGTCCTCGGCTATCAACTCGTCCGCAAAGCCGGCATGA
>JANYBX010000085.1 GCA_025360615.1 Opitutia bacterium | reverse complement strand
TGAAGCCGACGTCCTCTTGAATGAGGTGCAGCAATGGCAACGTGGCGCTGCGCTTCGTCGGGTAATGCGTGATCACCTCGTCGATGCGGGCAAGAGTGTCGGGCTTGAGATTCAAAGACATGGTTGAACCGCGAAAATGTTACCGGTCGCACTCGCCCATGACGAAGTCGAGCGAGCCGAGGATGGAGACGACGTCGGACACGAGATTGCCGACGCACACTTTGGGGAGAATGGAGAGATTGCAGAACGAGGGGGAGCGGATCTTCAGGCGCCACGGCACGCCGCCACCCTTGCTCACGATGAAGAAGCCGAGCGTGCCCTTCGGGTTTTCCGCCTCGAAGTAAACTTCGCCGGCCGGCATTTGCGGACCCTCGGTCACGAGCATGAAATTCTGGATCAGCTCCTCCATCGACGAGAGCACCTTGGCCTTGGGTGGGCCGAAGATTTTCTTCGCGTCGGTCGCATACCACGCGCCGCCGGGGAATTTCGCGATCGCCTGCCGGATGATGCGGACGGCCTGTTTCATCTCTTCGCCGCGCACGAGGTAGCGGTCGTAGCAGTCACCTTTCGTGCCGACCGGCACGTCGAACTCAAACTGCTCATAGCCCGAGTAAGGACGGTCCTTGCGCAGGTCGCTGCCGACGCCGGAGCCGCGCAGATTCGGGCCCGTGAGGCCGTAGCCGATCGCGTCCTCCCGCGAGATCACGCCGACGCCGACGGTGCGATCCATGAAGATTTTGTTGCGCGTCAACATCGCGAGAATCTCGTCGAGGATCGGGAGAAACTGATCGCAGAAGGCGTTCACGCGGCCGGTCCAGCCCTCGGGCACATCGCGTTGCAGGCCGCCGATACGGGTGTAACTCGTCGTGAAACGCGCGCCGGTGAGCTCCTCGAACAACGTGTAGAGTTTCTCCCGCTCGGTGAAGGAATACATGAACACCGACCAAGCGCCGACATCGATGCCGAAGGCGCCGAGGCCCATCAGGTGCGCCGAAATGCGCGCCAACTCCGAGGTGATCACGCGAATCGCCTGGCAGCGCGCGGGCACTTCGAGCTTCGCGAGGCGCTCGACGGCGATGGCGTAGGCGACGTTGTTCGCGAGCGGGGCGAGGTAGTCCAACCGGTCCGTGTAGGGCACGAACTGGTTGTAGGTCATGTTCTCCGCGATCTTCTCGTCGCCGCGGTGGAGATAGCCCACGACCGGATCGCACTTCGTGAGAATCTCGCCGTCGAGTTCCATCTGGAGCCGCAGCACGCCGTGCGTGGAAGGATGCGACGGGCCCATCGAGAGCGACATTTTTTCGGTCTCGAATTCGCCGGTGCCGCCATCGGCGCGAGCAGCGGCGACTTTCGCAGCGGTATCGGGAAAAGCGTAGTCGGTGGGCATCGTGGTTGAACCGATCAAACGATTTGCCCGCTCAACTCGCGGAAGTTCGCGAAAGAAATTCGGGAGTAGGAAAGGTTTTTCATTTTGGGCTTTTTCGCGCTTTTTGCGGGCAACTTCATTCCGGTTTCTCCCGGCGTTCGCTCCAGCTCTCGTCCTTCGCCGCGGGCTCGGCCTCGGTCATACTCATCTCGCCGGACGAGGCCACGAACGGCCCGCCAACCATCGGCGCGGCGATGACTTTCGTTTTCGTTTCCTCGGAAATCTCGGCGTCGGGCAACACCGTCTCGATGCCGGCGAGCGGGAATTCCTTCCGCAGCGGATGATACGGATAACCATCCCACATCAGAATGCGGCGCAGGTCGGGATGCCCGGTGAACTGGATGCCGAACATGTCGAACGCCTCGCGCTCGTGCCAGTTCGCGCCCGGCCACAGCTCGACCACGCTCGGGACGGCGGGCGCGACGTTGTCCGTGCAATCGGCGGCGACGCGCAGGTAAACGTGCCGCGTCGTCGAGAGCAGATGGTAAACGACGGTGAACTGCGGCGTCGCGCCCTCGGCCCAGTCAATCGCCGTGAGATCCGTCAGCAGGTCGAACGCGAACTCGTCGCGCAGATATTTCAGCACCGCCACCACATCGGCCGCGGGCACGTTCACCGCCGGATGATCGAGACTGGCGCGCGGGGAAACCTGCGGGAATTTCTCCCGAAGGGCGGTCGTGGCGTCGGCTGGAACGGACATTGAAGAAGTGATGCGGGAAAAGTGACGAGTGCTGACCGTCGGGCTCAGGCCGACTTCAACAAGTTTTTGGCCGACGGCTCGCGGCGGACCTTGTCTTGCAGTTTCATCAAAGCATCAAGCAACGCCTCGGGCCGCGGAGGACACCCGCTGACGTAGACGTCCACCGGGACGATGCGGTCCACGCCTTGGAGCGTGGCGTAGCTGCGATACATGCCGCCCGAGCTGGCGCACGCGCCCATCGCGATCACCCATTTCGGCTCGGCCATCTGGTCATAGATGCGGCGCACCGAGGAGGCCATTTTGTAGGTCACCGTGCCCGCGACGATCATGCAGTCCGACTGACGGGGCGAGAAGCGCATGACCTCGGCGCCGAAGCGCGCGATATCGAAACGGCTCGACGCGGTCGCCATCAATTCGATCGCGCAACACGCGAGGCCCATCGGCATCGGCCACATGGAATTGCTCCTGATCCAGTTGATCACCGCATCGGCCCGCGAGACGATGACTTCCCCCTCTACTTTGCTGTTGTAGCTGAGTTCGGAGTTGGCGGTGACCATGGTGGATGGAGTGGTTATGCGCGGACGCGATTACTGCGCACCGTAGCAACCGAGATAGGTCGCGCAAGATGCTTTTCCGAAATTATCCCGACGGCGAAACACCCTCCGCGCGCCCGGCGGATTTGCCGTTGACCCATGCCCTCGGCTCGCCCTTGTTTCACCGTTCGCCCGCCGAGTGACGTGTCCCAGACGCGCTGCTTGGGACACCCGGAGAGGTGGCAGAGTGGTCGAATGCGCGCGCTTGGAAAGCGCGTGTCCTCGAAAGGGGACCGGGGGTTCGAATCCCTCCCTCTCCGCCAGTTTTCTCCTCTGAACGCGATGGCGGTTCGATCCGACCCTCGGTGAATCGCGGAGTCCGGCGGCTGTCGAGCCCCTGCACGTGATGGGCACCGCCGGCCGAGCAAACCGCGCCCCCTTCCTCTCGGTTATTCCCCCATCCGCGACTCCGGACGGCGTCGGAGTGCGACGGGGAATTCGCTCGATCGCATACCCCTACCCAATTTTGTCCGTCGCAACTTTTTCGCCGTTCAAGTTGGAAATGCGCGCTCCTTAAGATCCAACCCCCACAAAAATAGCGTCATGAAAAAATCCCTCCTCGGCTTGTTGGTTTCGTGCCTTCTCCCCCTCGCAGCCCAGGCTGCACCCACCGTCCATATCGTGGGCGACTCCACCGTCTGTATCTGGTCCGCGAGCGTCTATCCCAAAATGGGATGGGGGCAGGTGATCGGTCGGCTGTTCAACACAGGCGCGGTCATGATCGACGACAAGGCCGTTTCCGGAACCAGTTCGAAAAGTTTCTACGACAACTCCTCCCAGTGGGTCCCGGTTCGCAATGCGATCAAGTCCGGCGACTACGTATTCATTCAGTTCGGCCACAACGACGAGAAAACTGGCTCCGGCCACACGGACCCCAACACCACCTACAAGGACTACCTCACCAAGTATATTGATGAAACCAAAGCCCGCGGCGGCTTCCCCGTGCTCGTCACTCCCGTGGAGCGCAACCTCTGGAGCGGCGGCAAAATCGTCGCGTCCCATGGCGACTATCCGGCGGCGATGCGCGTTTTGGCAGTCGCGAAAGGCGTGCCGCTGGTTGATCTGACCGCGCGCAGCACGGCCAAATACCAATCGCTGGGCCAGACCTACTCGACGACGAAGATCTTCATGAATCTCACCGCCGGGCAATTCCCCAATTATCCGAACGGCAATACCGACAACACGCATTTCCAGGAAAATGGCGCCAAGATCGTTTCGACGCTGGTCACCGATGGGATCCGCGCTGACACGCACACCCAAATGAAAACACTGGCTGCCTTGCTCAAATAATAGGTGCGCGGTCCGGCTGGAATGTCGGCCGCACCCAGCGAACCTCCCTCCTCCGCCCCCCAACCTCCATGGAACGACGATCGTCGAGAGCGGCGCTTTGCGGGGTGGCGGTGGCGTGTGCGACGTTAGGTTTCCTCGCCGGGCGCTGGACGCGGCTCCCGCGCGCTGCGGCCCCGCCGGAAATTTCCGGCCCGCTCGCCGAGACGCACTTCGCCGCGCCGCGCTTCACGTCGTTGAAAGCCCAGAGCGCGCCTGAACACCCGTCCCGCGGATCGCGCGCAGAGGCACCCCCCGCGGAGAGTGAGCAAGAGCTGGCTGCCTCCATTGAAAAAATCGCCGCGCACGACCACGCCCGGGCGCTCGCGATGGCGGCGACTGAGGCCAACTGGCGCCGACGCACCCTGCTGCGCAACGCGGCGCTGCGCGGCTGGGCCTCTGTCGCCCTGGCGGACGCCGCGCAATTTGCGGTTACCTTGACGGAATCCGAGAGACCCGACGCCGTCGCGGCGGTTTTTCTGGGAGCGAAAAACCAGCCCGATGCGGCGGCCAAGGTCGCGACGAGCCTCTGCGCCCAAGACCCGGCGCGGGCGGACAACTACGGCCGCGCCTTGATCGAGGCGCTTTCCGAAGCGGGCGCCTTCGAGACGCTGGTCCGTTTTTCCACGGCCGATACCTCCGGCCACGGCGCGGACTGGCTCAGCGCGACATTTTATCAATGGGCCGAGCGACAGCCGGCCGAGGCGCGCCGCTCGGTCGAGTCGCTCACCGATCCCGAGGCGCGGCGGCTGGCTTTCCAAGGTTTGATGCTGGGATGGGCGGTGGCCGATCCCAGCGAACTCGCAAACTACGCCGTCACTTTGCCCCCGGGCGAGAATCGCTCGCTCGCCCTTCGACAAGCCCTCGGCCAGTGGTTTTACCGCGACCCGGAGTCGGTCGCGAGCTGGGTCATCCGCTTCGATCCCGGCCCGGATTTCGATCTGAGCGCGGCGGCCGTGGCCTTGTCGCCAAAACTCGCCGCGCAGCAGCCCAAGGTGGCACTGGGCTGGGCCCAAAGCGTCGTCGAGCCCGCGTTGCGCGAAAGCACGCTCACGGCGCTCGCCCGGCTGTGGGGGGAGCAACCTGAGCGCGCCCGGCTTTTGATCGCGGAGACGGCCGGCCTTTCGTCCGACGATCGCCGGATCTTGCTGGCTGGTCTCGCCCACGGCCCGCCAGAGACGGAGTGAGCGCAGCCCACCTACTTGAGGTAGGCGATCACGGCCTCGACGCGCGAGCGCACGTGCAGCTTTTGATAGATGTGCTTGAGATGCGCATTCACCGTCGCGGTGCTGATCGAGAGGGCGGTGGCGATTTCCTTGGCCGAGCGCCCTTCCGCTAGTTTCGCGAGCACCGTGTGCTCGCGCGGGGTGAGACTGGCGGTCTTGTCGCCCGCCGGCAGCTCCGGGCGGAAACTCGCGATCACTTTACGGGCGATCTCGGCGCTCATCGGGACACCGCCCGTCACCAAAGCCTGCAGGGCATCTAAAAGTTCGGCCCGGCTGGCGCGCTTGAGCAGGTAGCCGTTGGCACCGGCCGCCAGCGCTTGGAAAATCTGCTCTGCATCGTCGTGCACCGTGAACAGCATGATCTGCGTGTCGGGCAGCAGGCGTTTGAGCTGGCGGGTGCATTCGATGCCCGAACCGTCCGGGAGGCTGACGTCCATGATCACGATGTCCGGCTTGGCGGCCGGGATGTCTTGCAGCGCCGATTCCGCATTGCGGCAGCTGCAGACGCACTGGAACCCGGGCGCTTCCGCGACGACTCGCTCCAGTTCTTCACAAATCTCGGCGTTGTCCTCGACGATGGCGATGGTGGTTGGCATGGGGGAAATTATTTCTTTTTCGGTGGTTTCACGGACAGGCGCAGTTCGACTTCGGTGCCGGTGCCCGGGGTGCTTCGAATTTCCACCGTGGCGCCCATCTCGCTGGCGCGAGCCCGGATGTTCCGGAGGCCGTTTCGGCGGGAGTGCTCATTCGATCCGGTTTCGAATCCACGGCCGTTGTCGCGAATCACGAGCGTGAATTCATCGTCCTGAAATCCCATCGTGACCGTCACCTCGGTGGCCTGCGAATGCTTCAGGCCGTTGCTCAGGGTCTCCTTCGTGACGGCCAGCACGTGGTGTTGCGCTTCCGGCGTGAGCGCGATCGAGGGGATGCCGGCCGCCCCGGAAACACAGCACAGAATCGGCGTGTCGACGAACAAGCTCTGCGCAAACCGCTCGATAAATCCCGCCAGGCGGTCGAGCGAGCTGTTCTTCGAACTCACGGTCCACACGACCCGGTCGAGCTCAAGGGTCAGCTGACGCACGCGACGGTGGAGCAGGTCTACCACGCCCGCCATCTCCGGGGTCCGGCTTTCCCGCAGTCGCTGCACAGTCAGATTGATGGCGGTGAGACTGCTGCCGAGGTCGTCATGCATGTCGCGGGCGATGCGGGTCCTTTCCTTTTCCAGCGCGTGGTCGCGTTCCAAGCCCTCGATGCGCGCACGCAGCTTGCGCTGGGACCAGAAGCGAACGCTGCCGCCAATCAGCCCCGCAAATCCGAGTAACAACCCGGCCCGAAACCAGGCGGTCTGCCACCACACCGGCATGACTCGAATCCCGAGCTGCACCTCGTCCTGGTTCCAGATGCCCTCGCTACTGCAGGCCATGACCCGCAACAAATAATTTCCCGGCGGAAGCTTCGCATAGCGCACCCGGCGGTCCGGCGGAGTCTCAACCCACCCGGAATCGAAGCCTTCCAGTTGATGCCGGAGCCGGACCTGCTCGGGCGCCGGAAAACTCAACGCGGCGAAACGGAACTCCAGCTGCTGCTCACCCGGCGGCACCCGCAGGCCGCCGCGCACCCCGGCGTGTTGGCCGTTCAGAAGCACTTCGTCGATGAGCAAGCGCGGCGGCGACGCATTGGACTCGATCCGGCTTGGATCGATGCCCAGCGCTCCCTTGTAAGTGCAGAACCAAAGATTCCCCCGCTGGTCCTTCAACGCCGCCGGTTGGTAGTTGGTAATTGGTGACACGCCGGCCATCCCCTGCTCCGGTCCATAGCGAACCACGGTGAGCGGCACCCCGGTTGCGGATGCGTTGCGGAGCAGATTATCGCGGTCGAGACGAAACAGCCCGTGCGGCGTCGTGATCCAAAGATGCGCCTGATCGTCCGGCAGCAGCTGTAAAATGATGTCGTCCGGCAACCCGTCGGCTTGCGTGAAGCGGCGGACTTTCCCGTGGTCCGCGAAGACCAATCCTTCCGAGGTCGCAAGCCAGAGCGTATCGGGCGATTCCGGCAGCACCGCATGCACGATCCCTCCGCCCATCTCCGGCAAGATGGACGACGGGGAGAGGGAGCCCCCGGCAAACTCATACACCAAGCCGCGCGAAGTGCCGAACCAGAGGTGACCGGCGGGAGATTCGGCCATCGAGGTGATGTCCGTTTGCGGCGGGAGCCGGTCAGCCAACGAGGTGAATTTTTCCCCGCGAAAATAGCCGAGCAAGCCCAGCCCCGCGGCCCACACGTCACCCGCGCGACTGCAAAACAGGATCCGCGTGTTCACGAGCGCCGGATCGATTCGCCGCGGGTTGCCCGGCTCGTTCGCCGATGTTTGGTAAACGCCCGTCCGCGAGCCCAGCCAAAGATGCCCCTCCAAGTCGGCGGCGATCGCGCTCACGTTCAGCGGCCCGCGGGTCCCGGGCAGCGGAAACGATTTCTGGCTGTTCCCCACTCGTTGCACGATGCCGTCTGCGCCCGCCGCGAACCACAGCGCTCCGCTTCGATCCTCGCACACGCTCGTCACCGGGCCGTCGATC